>JBBDYI010000347.1:0-12662 GCA_040901705.1 Pirellulales bacterium
CGCCGAACAAAACCTGCGGAAAAAACGCCAGCAATGACAGCTTGAAAGGGGTGGCACAGCCCACCCTACCCTACTCGTCCTTACGTCGCTTTGTCGTTAGTACGGGCAGATTCAACTTCAACGGCGACTCGGTCAAGCACGGGGTGCGTGTTAACTGCTACGGCTGCTCTAACGACGCGAAGAAGATCGTTCACAAATGCGACAAGGCCATCTTGTGATTTGAACACAACCTCCTCGCCGGTACGCGACCAAAATCGGACAGTTCCCTCGTCATAATTGACATTCGGAGATGCACTCGTTTCGTTCGATGCAAAATCAGGAAGATGCGCCAGAGCATTCCGAACAACACGAATCACGGTTCGAGGTTCCGCCGTGTTCTCGCAACCCTTCTTGCGGTACAGAACGTCGTGTTGTGATTTCACAGTGAATGCGGATAACTCCTCGGCGGATAACGATAGTGCGTACGCAACGGGAAGTGCCAAGTGCGTTAGCAACGTGGGAAGGCACATTATCGGATGGAGTTCACGCCAGTCTACCGAACGGTTGCGATATAGTCGGTCCATCAAACGGATCGTTTCCACGTCCTCACTGTCCAGGAGGAAGTCGACCTCTTGAAGCCGCCAAAAACATTCTATCTCGAAAAGGACGGCCTTCGCCAAATCGTAACGGTTCATGTTTGCACTCCGGCGCGCGTGCGGCGCCGAATCGCGTCGAACGGCGGTTCCGTCAGGCACCGGGGTGCCTGACCACGACTACTGATCTTCCGACGCCGTCAGTTCACCCGACAATCATATCCCTAACCGTCATCCCCGAAGGAATCATCGGCAGCACGTGTTCTTGATACGGCACCTGCACGTCGAGGACGAATGGGCCGTCGTAGTTGATCATTTCGTCTAGGGCCGCGCTTAGGTCGGCTTTTTCTTTTATGAAGGCTCCGCCGCAGCCGTAGCCTTTGGCGATGGTGACGAAGTCGGGGTAGCGGTGGTCGTTGCCGATGCCGTTGCCTGCGCCGATGGCTTCGGGGTGGTCGATCGGGCCGAGGTACGTGTGTGCCCGGTTGCCCTGATGAAAACGGTCTTCCCATTGGACGACCATGCCGAGGTGCTGGTTGTTGAGGAGCAGGACTTTGACGGGGAGCTTTTCGCAATGACACGTGGCGAGTTCCTGGATGTTCATCTGGAAGCTGCCGTCGCCGTCGATGTCGATGCAGAGTGCGCCGGGGTGAGCGGCTTGGGCGCCCATCGCCGCCGGGAGGCCGAAGCCCATCGTGCCGAGGCCGCTGCTGCTCATCCACGTTCGGGGGCGGGCGAGTTTGTAGAACTGGGCGCCCCACATTTGATGCTGGCCCACGCCGACGGCGACGTAGGTTTCGCGGTCTTTGGTTTTCTTCCAGAGTTCGCTGATGGCGTGCTGCTGGAGGATGCCGGGGAAGGTTTCGTCGTAGCGGAGCGGGACGTCGCGCTTCCACTGGTCGATCTTGGCGTGCCAGTCGGCGAGGTCTTCCGGCGGCTCGACGATCTTGTTGAGTTCGGCCAGCGCGAACTTCACGTCGCTGACGATCGGGATGTGGGCCTCTTTGTTCTTGTTGATCTCCGACGGGTCGACGTCGACATGCACGATCATGGCGTTCTTGGCGAACGCGGGCACGTTGCCGGTGACGCGGTCGTCGAAGCGGACGCCGAGCGCGATGAGCAGGTCGCAGGCTTCGACGGCGTAGTTGGCATAGGCCGCGCCGTGCATGCCGAGCATGTGGAGCGAGAGCGGGTCTTCGCCGGGAAACGCGCCGAGGCCCATGAGTGTCATCGTGACGGGGATTTTCGTTTTGGCGACCAATTGGCGCAGTTCGTCGCTGGCGTCGGACGAGAGGATGCCGCCGCCGGCGTAGATGACCGGGCGCTTGGCGCGCTTGATGGCCGCGGCGAGTTGCTTGATTTGGGCTGGCTGGGCCTGCTTGCGCTCGGAGAGTCGATAGCCGGGCAGATTCATGGGGGCTTCGTAGTCGGGCACGCACGTGGCTTGCTGGATGTTCTTGGGCAAGTCGATGAGTACGGGGCCCGGTCGGCCGGTGGTGGCGACGTGGAACGCCTCGCGGACGACGCGGGCGATGTCTTTCACGTCGGTGACGAGGTAGTGGTGCTTGGTGATGGCGCGGCAGACTTCGACGATGGGCGTTTCTTGGAAGGCGTCGGTGCCGATGACGCGAGTGGGAACCTGGCCTGTGATGGCGATGAGCGGGATGCTGTCGAGCTTGGCGTCGGCGATGGAGGTGACGAGGTTGGTCGCGCCGGGGCCGCTGGTGGCCATGCAGACGCCGGGGCGGCCGGTGGTGCGGGAATAGCCCTGGGCCGCGAAGCCGCCGCCTTGCTCGTGACGAGGAAGGATCGTGCGGAGGCGGTCCTTGAACTTGGTGAGCGACTGGTGCAGCGGCATGCTCGCGCCGCCCGGATAGGCGAAGATCACCTCGACGCCGTGGTTGACGAGCGATTGGACGAGGATGTCTGCGCCGCAGGTGAGGTGAGAACCGGTGGTGGTCTTCGTCGCAGTGGACACGAAACTTGGCCTTGGCTGAAGGGAAAGCAACTCGGCGCATCGTCGATAGGCAAACGGCGCTATCGGACCGCCAGAACCGATTTTGGGCATAAGCACTTTAGGATACACATCGGATGGGCCGACACACAACTGTACGACGCGGGCGATCCCCTCGAATGGCGGGACTTCGGTTGGCGACGTCGGGCACTGGATGCATTCTCGTCTGCGGAAGCTCATGCGGTTGGAGAGGCCACTAGGCAATCGATCGCGAATGGGATACACCGAATCGGTCTCGCGTTGGCGAACCCGACGGCGTCGGAGCCGGTCTTTGGCTTTTGCGACGGCGGACGGAGGCGATGGCTCGAAACTGGGATGTTGACGTGGGACGTTGACGACCGATCTTGAAATTGCCGACACCTCAACGGCGTCTCAAATGGTACGGACAGGCATCTACAGATTACGCAGATTTCGCAGATGGAATTCGGTCGGTTTGCGTGACTTGGTTGAGTTTCGGCGTTGCGTCCACGTCCGACGTCGTTCGTTGCTTAGTCTAGCGGCGGGGATATGCAACTGGCGAACCAGGGGCAACTCTATCTGCGAAAATCGGCGAAATCTGTGGATCGTTTCCTCGCGTGGATACTATCGAGCACTCGACTTTTTCGCGATCGACTTCGTTTCGAATAACTTCTAGTTTCGTGCTGGCTGACTTCGGCCCGATTTAACTTTGTCGCGTTCGGCGCACTGCCATGAACTACGTTCGTCCTGAAATCGCCGCCATGACCGGGTATGTGCCCGGCGAGCAGCCGCAGGCCGGCAAGTTCATCAAGCTCAACACGAACGAGAATCCGTATCCTTGCTCGCCGACCGTGGGACGAGCAATCGAGGCGGTAGTGCAGCAAGGTCTGTCGCGGTATCCCGATCCGCTGGCGATGGCGTTTCGCCGCCGGGCCGCGGAAATCCTGGGCGTCGAGCCGGATTGGATTTTGTGCGGCAACGGCAGCGACGACATTCTCACCATTGTGACGCGGGCCTTCGTTGGAGCGGACCAATGGCTGCGGCTGCCGTACCCGAGTTACGTGCTGTACAAGACACTGGCGCAGATTCAGGGTTCGCACGCCGAGGAAGTTCATTTCGACGCGGATTGGTCGCTCGGCGATGCGTTCGCGGCGGCGCGGGAGGGTTTGCGGCTGGCGTTTCTGCCGAATCCGAACAGCCCTTCGGGGACGGTGGTGCCGCCGAGCCGCGTGTTGGAACTGGCCGAACGGTTGCCTTGTCCGTTGTTGGTGGACGAAGCGTATGCCGACTTCGCCGAGGACAACTGCATCGAGTTGGTGAAGCGGAGCGAGAAGGTGATGGTGTCGCGGACGCTGAGCAAGTCGTACGCGCTGGCCGGCTTGCGATTTGGCTTCATCGTCGCCCAGCCGCAGGTGATCCGCGAACTGGAAAAGGTGAAGGACTCGTACAACTGCGACAGCCTGTCGATTGCGGCGGCGACGGCGGCGATCGACGATCGGGCCTGGCTGGCCGACAACCGGCGGAAGATACTCGCCACGCGCGATCGGCTGACCGACGGCATGCGCGGTTTAGGGTTCGCAGCGGTCGCATCGCAGGCCAACTTCGTCTGGAATACGCATCCGTCACAACCGCTACAGCCGCTTTACGAGCAGCTCAAAGACCAACGGATTCTGGTCCGATACATGCAGTATCCTGGTTGGGGCGATGGATTGCGGATTTCGGTAGGGACCGACGAGCAAGTGGATGCGTGTTTGGCGGTGTTAGAGCAGAGGCTGGGGACTAGGGACTAGGGACCGTGGAGCAGCCGCTGGCCGCAACCAAGAAATACGCTGGTACTTTCATAACACAGAGGCCGCGGAGGTTTCGCAGAGGTCGCAGAGGAATTCGGGAGTCGAATCCCACGTAGCGCCGCGAGTCGTTTGGATTTCTTCGGATGAATTCTTCGCGTCCTCCGCGCGACCTCCGCGGACTCTGCGTTGAAAAACGAACAAGCTAAATTCACGCAAGCGGGCAAGAATCTGCGAATTAGTCGCATGGAATGGGCAGCGCTTTGCAAATCACCCAACCGCCAACGTCTAACCTCGAACCTCCACAATCGAACCTCGCATGGCACGCACGGCGACGATTCAGCGGCGGACGCAAGAGACCGAGATCGAGTTGACGCTCGATCTCGACGGCGGCGGCGCTGCGCAGATCGCCACCGGCGTCGGGTTCTTCGATCACATGCTCACGCTGCTGGCCAAGCATGCGGCGTTCGATCTCTCCGTGCGAGCCAAGGGCGATCTGCACGTCGATCATCACCACACCGTCGAGGACGTCGGCATCTGCTTCGGTCAGGCCATCCGGCAGGCGCTGGGCGACAAAGCCGGCATCCGGCGGTATGGCCACTTCACGCTGCCGATGGACGAAACGCTGGTGACGAGCGCCGTCGATCTCGGCGGGCGGTTTTCGCTGGTTTTCAACGCTGCGTTTCCGTCGGCGAAGATCGGCGACTTCGACAGCGAGTTGGTCGAAGATTTCTGGCAAGCCGCGGCGGCCAACGCCCTGGCCAATCTGCACGTCGTGCTCCACCACGGCCGCAATAGCCATCACATCAGCGAAGCGATCTTCAAGGCAACGGCGCGGGCGTTGCGGATGGCGGTCGAAGCCGATCCGCGGATGACGGGCGTGCCGAGCACGAAGGGGACGCTCAGCGAGTGAGCGATCCGCATCCGCCCAAGAGCCGAAGTCGTTGAAATTTCGTTGCCTTCGCGCGACGGGTTGCTGTTCTGGGTTGGTGCTCCTGTTCGCTTGGCCGCATGGATTCGACGGACCGACCGGCGATCACCAAATCGACGTAGCCCGGTCGTTCCGTATTGGTGGGTTGGTCACGAACGATTCCCCGGCGACTGCGTGGCGCATCGGCGCCGAATCCGCCTATATCCTTAGGGACCATCGTCGTGGCATAACTTGCTTCTCGCCAACATCTTACAAACTGCCGCGGCGGTTCGGTCGTGCCGGTTTTTCCGACGTTTTTTAGTAGGTCGCGTGGCTTTCTGATCGCGCCGTTTTCTTGCAAAGCCTATCGGCTGCGTTTAGAATACGAGTCATAGAGATTGATGAGACTAAGTAAGGTTTGCCGCGCCGTCGATGAGCGACGGCCGTCTTGGAGTAGCAAAGCCTGGGGGTATCCGGATCATGCCCACGGGTAAGTCTTGCGGTGGGTGGCGCGAGAGTTTTCGTCGACCCGGTTGGCACGGACTACGTGCCGCCGCGCGGCGAACAGGCCGATTGAGTTACCGCTAATGACGCAATGCTAAAGCGACTGCCTTGGGCGCAATGGGCGCACGAGGCCGATCGCGAGAAGAGGTTGCCGAACCGCACGCTGGGAATAACTGTGTGCCGGTCTCGGCGGAGTTGAATTACCGCATGTCTTCAGACGCCCCTCGCACTAGCGAGACGAGTGCCGCGCCGCCGTTGCCCGATGAAGGCAATTGGGTGCTTGGCCGCAATGCCGCCGTTCGGCGGATCGCCCGGCATGTCCAGCGCGCTGCGGAAGTCGCATGCACCGTTCTGGTGAGCGGCGAAACGGGCACGGGCAAAGAGCTTTGGGCTCGTCGCATTCATACCGACGGCCCGCGAAAAAACCAACCATTCATTCCCGTCAATTGCGCCGCGCTGACCGCAACGCTCGCCGAAAGTCAGCTATTCGGCCATGAAAAAGGAGCCTTTACCGGTGCCGCCGGACGCTCGTTGGGCGTGTTTCGCGCCGCGGCGGGTGGAGTCGTGTTTCTCGACGAAGTCGGCGAAATGCCGCTCGAATTGCAGCCCAAGTTGCTGCGTGTCCTTCAGGAAGGCGAAGTTACGCCGGTCGGCGCTGCTCGGCCCGAAAAGGTCGACGTGCAGATCGTGGCGGCCACCAATCGCAACCTGGAATTGGAAGTCGAGGAAGGCCGCTTCCGCGAGGATCTTTATTACCGCTTGAACATGGTCGAGTTGCGCGTGCCATCACTTCGGGAGCGCGTGGAGGATATTCCCGAATTCGTCGACTTCTTTTCCCGGCGGTTCGCGGAGAAATATCGCTGCTCGCGATGGACGCCGGACGAGGCGACGCTGCGGCAGTTCTGCGAATACGAGTGGCCGGGCAATATCCGCCAATTGGCCCACGTGATCGAGCAGTCTTACGTCCTCGACACGTGCCCGGAACTTCCCAGCCGTGGTGGAATGGGCGGGCGCGGCGACGCGCTGCCGTTCTTCAATCTCGATCGGCTGCGAACGGCGGCCGTGCGACAGGCCCTCAAGACGACCGGCGGCCACAAGGGTCGCGCGGCGAAGTTGCTGGGCGTTCATGCCAACACCATGACCCGGCTGCTCGCCCAACTCGAGCAGGACGAACGCACGTGCGGTCCCAATGCACCGCAACCGAGCGTCAACTGAGGTGTTTCAGTTGGTTGGTGCGAGTCGGTGCGCGCGTGTAGCCGTTCTCGACTACCTCGGACCTTGCCAAGCGTACTGCGGCAGTGCATCCGTCGGGCGCTGGGCGAATCTTGAGAAAATCGTGCGAGAAACCGCCGAGTTTCGGCCGCACGGACACCTCGCGCGAAGCGTTTCGCGACCGCCGGTGGCCGGGAATGTGGATGACAGGGCCGGGACAGTCGACTAAAATACTAGCGACTCGATTCGGCAGCCTTCCTCGCCAACGCGCATCCTGCCTGCGGCTGCCGCCGACTCCCGCCCGTTTTCTCCCCCGACGTTCGGATACCTGCGAGGTGGCTCGATGGCGCGCACATTGCGTCTCGAAAGGCAACGACGCTCTTCCCGATGGGACTTGTCCCGACGCGGCTTGGAACGCGGGCGGTTGGCACGCGGAGGTCGTGTTTGGTGGGGCGCGATCGCGGCGCTGGTCGTTTTGGCCGGGGTCGCCAGCGGCGGCTATGCCTACTATCGTAGCTGGGCCAGCGACAACAGTCCCGAATCGGCCGCCATTCTGCATCCCGTAAGCCGGTCGGTGTTCGAACATTTCGTCGTCGAACGCGGCGACCTGGAAAGCTCCAGCAACGAGGAAGTCCGCTGCCTCGTCAAAGCCGAATACGCCGCGGGTACGGCGATCCTGAAGATCGTGCCGGCCGGTAAGATCGTGAAGAAAGGCGACTTTCTCATTCAGTTCGACGACTCCGCGCTGCGGACGCAGTTGACGCAACAAAAGATCTACGTCGCCAACGCACTGGCAATGAAAACACAGAACGAGACGGCGCTAAAGACCGCCGAGGCGACGCTGCAGGAATACATCAACGGCACGTCGAAGCAGGAGCAGGAACTGGCCCGCGGCGAAGTGTTCGTGGCCGAGGAAAACCTCCGCCGCGCGGAGGAGTATCTGCGATTCGCGGAACGGCTGGCGGCGCGAAATTACATCAACGCCGTGCAGCTCGACGCCGAACGGTTCTCGGTGCAAAAAGCCGCCAAGGATTTGGACGCGGCCAATACGAAGCTCGACGTGCTGCAGAATCACACGTACCAGAAGATGGTCGCGCAGCTCAACGGCGCGATTGCCCAGGCGAAAGCCGCGCTGGTCGCGTCCGAGGCCACGTTCGCGCTGGAAACATCGCGGATGAACGTGCTCGAAGATCAAGTGGCCCGCTGCCACGTCGTCGCGCCGGGCGATGGTCAGGTTGTTTATTACACGAACAACGATCGGCGTCGCGATGAAGAAACGATCATCGAGGAAGGAGCGATCATCCGCGAAGGTCAGACCGTGATCCGCCTGCCGGACACCACGCAAATGCAGGTCAAGACGGTCGTCAACGAGTCGCGGATCAATCTCGTCCGGCCGGGAGCGATCGCCAAGATCGAACTCGATTCGATCCCGGGCGTGTTTCTCGACGGTTTTGTCGAGTCCGTCGATGCGTTTCCGATGTCGCGGCGATGGTCGTCGTCGACGAAGGAATACGGCGCGACCGTGAAGATTACGTCGCCCGCCGCCAACTTGAAGCCCGGCTTGCGGGCGAAGGTCACCATCGTCGTCGCCAACGAGCCGAACGCGCTTCAGGTTCCGGTGCAATCGATCGTCGAACGCGACGGCGTGAATTATTGCCTGGTCAGCAACGACGGCGCGCTCACCGCCAAGCCCGTTGACATCGGTCCGAACAACGACAAGTTCGTGGTCGTCAACGGTGGTTTGAGCGAAGGCGACCAGGTCGCGTTGGACGGCGCACGCTATGCCGAGGACGTGGAATTCCCTGACGCCCCGCAAGCGCCCGCGCTTGCCGACCGCGGGAACGAACGCCGCCGCGGCCGGCTGCCGGCCGAAAGCGCCGCGAAACCGCGGCCGGGGCGTCCGGAAAGCGGCGGTTGATTTGGCCCGCCGCCATATTTGTTTCGCGGCCAGGTTATTGGCGCGCCGCGTTTTGTAAGCTGAGAGTATCGCACGTTCGAAGGCGTCATGTCGTTTGCCGCTCGCATCGAAAACTTAACGAAGGACTACGTCGTCGGGAGCGAAGTCGTTCGTGCGCTGCGCGGCGTGTCGATGGACATTCCCGCCGGCGATTACGTCGCCATCATGGGCCCCAGCGGTTCCGGCAAGAGCACGCTGCTCAATCTGCTGGGCTGTCTCGATCGGCCGACGTCGGGCAATTTCTTTTTGGCCGGCGAGAACGTGGCGACGCTCAACGACGACCGGCTGAGCGAAGTGCGCGCCGCCCACATCGGCTTCGTCTTTCAGTCGTACAATCTGCTGGCCCAGATGACCGTGCTGGAAAACATCGAAGTGCCGCTGCACTATCGCGGTCGGGTAACCAGCGCCGATCGCCGCCGCGTGCAGGAATTGGCCGAGATGGTCGGTCTCGGCGGGCGGCTGCGGCATCGGCCGATGCAGCTATCCGGCGGCCAGCAGCAGCGCGTGGCCATCGCCCGCAGTCTGGTCAACGACCCGGTGTTTCTGCTGGCCGACGAACCGACGGGCAATCTCGATTCGCACACGACCGAGGAGATTCTCACGCTATTGGGGCGGCTCAACGACCAGGGCAAAACGATTATCATGGTCACGCATGAAGGCGACGTCGCCGAGCGTTCGAAACGGATCGTGCGGTTGCGGGATGGGGTCGTGCAATTCGATCGGCCCACCGCGCGGGCCGGCGGCGCGGAGAACGCCAGCGAAAGCCAACCGCAGGTCATCGCCAGCGAATCGTGACCTGTCCGCAGCACGGCGGCGGAACCGTCGCTGCACGAGGCGAACCGTTTCGCCGACCGACCGACGCAAGCCGCCGGCATCTACGAACTTGCCGACACGAGGAGCAATGTCATGGACGGCTGGAAATCCTTTCTCGAATCTCTGCAACGTCCGGTCTATCACAACACGCTGCAACAATGGGCGTTGGCCGTCGTCGTGGCGATCGCAGCTTACGTTGTGCTGCGGATCGTCAAGCGTGTTCTGGCGTCGCAATCGCGGCGATTCGCCGAGCGATTCGTCAGCACGTGGAGTTCCGCGGCCGTCGGCTTGATCGAAGCGACGCGGACGTGGTTCTTGCTGATCGTGGCGATCTACTGCGGCACGCTCATGCTCACGCTGCCGGCGACCGAACGAATCCTCGCCGGCGTCGCCATCATTGCCGCCTGGCTGCAAACGGCGCTGTGGGCTAGTTCGTTGTTGACGCTATACCTGGAAAACTACATCCGATCGAAGTCGCAGGCCGATCCGGCCGCCGCCACAACGATCGCCATGCTCGGCTTCCTCGGCCGGTTGGTGTTGTGGTCGCTGGTGGCGCTCCTGGCATTGGAAAACCTCGGCGTCGACGTCACCGCGCTGGTGGCCGGCTTGGGCGTCGGCGGAATCGCCGTGGCTTTGGCCGCACAAAACATTCTCGGCGATCTGTTCGCGTCGCTCTCCATCGTGCTGGACAAGCCGTTCATGCTCGGCGATTTCATCGTCGTGGGCGATCAGGCCGGCACCGTCGAGGCGATCGGACTCAAGACCACTCGCGTCCGCAGCCTCACCGGCGAGCAGCTCGTGTTCGCCAACAACGATTTGCTGCAAAGTCGGATTCGCAACTTCAAGCGGATGCAGGAGCGGCGGATCGTGTTCTCCGTCGGCGTCACCTACGAAACGCCGCGCGAGAAACTCGGCGGCGTGGCGGCGATTCTCCGCCAGGCCGTCGAGGGCCAGGAGACGCTCCGCTTCGACCGCGCCCATTTCAAGCAGTTCGGTCCGTCGTCGCTCGACTTCGAAGTGGTGTACTACGTTCGCACGGCGGACTACAACGCCTACATGGACGCGCAACAGGCGGTGAACTTGATCATCTTCGACCGCTTCGCCGCCGAGGGGATCGAGTTCGCCTACCCGACGCAGACGCTGCTCGTCCGCGATACGACGGACCGCGAGGCGAACCAGGGTCAAACGCGATTACCCCGCTCGGGACAGGAGACAAATTAGCTGACACCAGCTGCTCGCGGGCCGTGATTTTACGATGCCGCAATGCGATGGCCGCCGTAATGCGATGGCCCAGGAATCGCGGACTCTGGCGGGGGGCGGAACAATTGCCCGTTGAAAGGAATCTGCCGCGAACAACAATCGCACAACGGCGGTTGCCAGACGATTTTGAGATATCGAGCAGCGTCGATCGGCGCAATTCACAGGCGCGCCGCGGTCGTCAACCATCGGAGATTTGGAAGGCCGGAAGCATGCCGCCCATTTCCAGCGGCAACTCTGCCGGCGAACCGAGGATTTCTAAGTTCTTGTTGGCCTGGGCCGTTTCGAGGTACGCCGTGGAGCAGACGATTTCCACGAGATCGAGCGTGTTGTGAATCCAAACGAGTTTGGCATTCTGGGGTTCAACCAGGCCGATCGTGGCTAATGCCGCTTCGAGAACCTCCTTGTCTGTCTCGAAATGAACGGGAATCATCGCGGCCGTCGGGTGGCTGCCAGTGATGCAATTGATGGCCGTGATCTTGGGGTCCATGTCGCGGACGACGCGGGCGAGGCAAAACTCCGCCAGCCCGATGCCGGTGGCGTTGCCGTGGGTCGCTTCGGTCAGGCCGCGGACGATGATGCGTTTGACTCTTGGGCGTTCTTCGCCGGTGGCTTCGTGGTCGTTGTACTTGCGGCCGAGCACGTTGGTGTCCATGCCCGTGCCGGAGATGTTCTTGCCGATCTCGTCGACGATGAGGATGTCAACGTCGTCGAACGGGAGCCGCGGTAGCAGACGTTTGGACTCGCGGAGCAGGGCCTTGTCGGTTTCGATGATGTCGGCCGGCAAGGCGGCGACGATCTTGGCCGTTTCGTCGAAGCTGTTTTCGATCACGCCGAGGCCCGCCACGACGCGGCACCGCTCGATCACTTCGGCGGCGACGGAGCGCACGATCTGGTCGAAGCTCCAGTTTTCGATGGCCTTGTGATAGATCTTCGCCCCAGCGTGCTTGCCCAGGCCGATGAGCATCATCTTCATCATCCCGCTTTCGATATCGCCGGCGAAGCGGGTGTGCGGCTTCACTCGATTGACGACGAGGACGTGATCGGCTCCGAAGGCGTGTTTGTCGAAGTGGACGGGGAAGCCTTCCTTGGTCTGGCAAACGACGACGGTCTCCATGCTGGCGCGGATGGGGCAGCCGAGGAAGGGTTCGGTGACGCCGTAGGTTTCGAGGACTTCGCGTTGCCCCTCGGCGGTGCCGCCGCCGTGGCTGCCCATGGCCGGAACGACGAACGGATCGGCACCAAGCGATTTGAAATGGTCGACGGCGGATTTGATGATCGTGGCGATGTTGGCGACGCCGCGGCTGCCGCAGGTGATGGCGACCGTCTGGCCTCTTTTGACGCGCGTGCTGAGGTTGAGGGCGGCGAGGTTTCGCTCGACCTCGGCTCGGATGTCGGCGACCTTCGAATCGTCGAAACGCTGCCGGACGCGGAAGACTTGTGGGAACATAGGAGCCGGGGGCAGAGGTCAGGTGTCAGGGAATAGGGGACAGGCGACTGCGGGTCGAGCTTTAGTGCTTATCCCAGAACTGTAGGAGGCGAATCCTTTCGCCGAAAGATTCGCTTGACAGTGCATTCGGCGAAAGGATTCGCCTCCTACAGAAATCGGTTTCGGGATAAGCACTTAGAGCCTATCCTAAAACCCCTGCCGCTCGGAAGGCGATCCAGGCGGCCACAA
>JBBDYI010000348.1:0-12618 GCA_040901705.1 Pirellulales bacterium
AAATCAACGGTCCAGAATGAACTCGTTGCTATTGAGCAGCGCCCACCATAGGTCTTCCAGCCCCGCCGCCGTGTCGTTGCCGTGCATCGACAATAGCCGGCGGGCGGCCGTCTGCTCGCCGGGGCTTGGATTGCGGGCGAGCGCGGCCAGGAAGAGTTGCCGCACCTTTTTGGCTTCCGAAATCGGCGATCGGGCGATTTCGCTGAGCAGGCCGGTCGACTGGCTGCTCGTGGCGTCGGCGACCAATTCGCCGTTCATCATCGCCAGCGTCTGCGGAATGGAACCGACGAACAGCGAACACTCGTCGCACTCGTCGGTGCGATAAGCGATTACGAACTGTCGCATCCAGTCGGCTTTTTCCCGCTCGCGCTGGGCGTAAACCTCATCCAGCGTTTCGTCGCCGCGATTGGCGGCGTCCGGATCGCCATCGCTGCCGCGCGCCGGATTCATCTCGCCGGTCGTGGCGGCCAGCGATTCGTAAAGCTGCTCGGCTTGCATCTGACGCAGATAATACCGGCTGAACAGCGGCGGATCGCCGGCCGTCGGGTCGTCGTGTTGATTGTCGCGGCTCGGCCGGCTGCTCAGCGCGTACGGCTCGCTCAGCGCGATCCAGCGGATCAGCGACTTGAGGTCGTAGTCCCGCGCGGCAAACTCGCGGGCGAGCCGATCCAGAAGTTCCGGATGCGTCGGCGCATTGTGCGGCCCCATGTCGTCGATCGGCCGGGTGAATCCGTGCCCGAAGAAATGGCTCCACATGCGATTCACCGCCGCCTCGGCGAACCACGGCGACGCCGTCACCAGGCGGGCCAATTCCCGCCGCCGATTCACCTGGTTGACCTCGCCGTTGCGAGAAATCGCCGTGCCGTCGAAGAACACGGGATAGGCTGCCTTCAACCGGCCGTTGCGCTCCTCGTAGTAAATCTCGGCGTCGTCGTCGCTGGCGGTCCCTTCGCCGTAAAAATCGGTGTCGACCAGTTTGGCGGCGTCGTTGCCGATCGCCTTCGACTGGCGAAAGAAGGCGTTCAACTCCCAGAACCGGCCTTGCTTCCAGTCGTTGAACGGATGGTTGTGGCACTGCGTGCATTGCACCTGCACGCCGAGAAATACTTCGGCGGTTTTGACGGTTGCTTGCACGCCGGAGTTGTCCAGCCGGTCGGCCAGGAAGTTCGTGGCTCCGTTGAAATCCCGATCGCCGGGCCGCGTCGAGCCGGTCGCCGTGAGCAATTCGGTCGTCAGCACGTCGTACGGTTTGTTCTCCAAGAACGACCGCCGCAAATACTGTCGCAAGCCGCCGCGATCGGTCTTGTCGCTCGGCATGTCGCCGACGGTGTGCCCGAGCAGCGCTTCGGTATAAACGTTGGTCCAATTGCGGGCGAACTCCTCGGCATATACGTCGGAGGTCAACAGCCGATCGACTGCCGCCGCCCGCTTGTTCGACGACGCATCGGCGAGGAACGATTCCACTTCGGCGAGCTTGGGAATGCGGCCGAGGACGGAAAGGAATGTCCGCCGCAGCCATTCGGCGTCGGTCGCCCGCATCGACGGCGTCACGGTGGCGGCGGCCCAGCGTTGGCGAATCGCGAGATCAATCGCCGCGATCACTTCAGCGTCGCTCGAACGGACGGCGGGCCGCGGCGGTATTTGATCCCGTGGCGTTCGATCCGGCGGCGAGAGTTCGATTTCATTAGGCAGCGCGCTGCGCGGACCGGTGTCGGCGACCGTCGATGGCTCCGGTGCTCGCGGTGCGACGTCGGTTTGTGCGTCGCCGGGCGATGGTCCGGCGTCCTGGTGCGGCGGCGAGTTATCACCACGTAGCGTTTTGGCGATCGCCGAGTTGTCTGGCAACTTCACATTACCAGGTGTTCTTCCGCCATCTTCTGGCTCGTTCGGACCGGCGACCGACGGCTGTACGCTGCCCGGCTTCATCATTCCGCCCGGTCCCAGGGCGATCCAAACCGCTAATGCGCAGCCGGCCACTACGCCCGCGGCGATCGTCCATTCGGTCCATCGCCCGCGCCGGCGACGCGAGTTGAGCGGGCGAGCACTGTGCGGGCTAGGACTGTGCGGCCGAGCGGCGTGTGCGTGAGCGCCATTCATCGCCGACGCCGGAACCGGGGGCGGAATCGGCGTGCCGTTTGCCGCGCCGTTCGTACCGCCCAGCGCGGAGAGCACGCGTGCCGACACATCCGGCGGCGTTGCCCCGCCAAGCGCTTCGTCTAGAAACGCATCGAGCACCGGATCGCGCTCGTCGTCCGGCGGCACATGCTCGTTATGTCGTGGTCCGTCCGTCATGTAACTTTTGATTTCACGTCAGCCGCGTCGATTTAGTCGCGGCAATCCAATTAGTCGCGGTGATTTAGTCGCGGCGATCCAACCGGGTCATTGTGGACTAACCTTCCGCTCGATGCACTCCCGCAGCGTCTTTTTCGCCCGCTGCATCAAGTTCTTGGCTCCGTCCGGACTCAGCGACAGCGCTTCGGCAATCGCCACGCGCGAGGCTTTGTCGCGAAATCGCATTTCGAGCGCTTGTTGTGCCCGCGGACTGATGGCTTCCAAGCAATTCTTCAGCGCCGCGAGCAATTCGTCGCCGTTGTCGTTGCCGACCCACCGCGTCCATTCGGTCTCCACGAACTCCAAATCGGCGATTTGCACCATCGGGTTTGCCCGCCGCTGATGCGTGATGAACAGGTTCCTGGCCACCTTGCGGAGGTATGCCGCGGTTGCCGCCGGATGATACATTTCGAACGGCTTGCGGAGCACCGCGAGGAATGTATCCTGCGTCAAATCTTCGGCCAGCGGCGGATCGGCTCCCAGGGCGCGCAAATACCGCCAGACGCCCGCCTGATACTCATCGATCAGGAGGCCCGCGTCGAATCCGACGTCTTGCGGTCGCTGCGACATGATGATTAGCGCAAGGGCCGACAGATTGTACTCAGCACGACTCCAATCCTCGCCGTCGCGGGCATTGGCGTGCGAAACACGCAACCTTTTTCTACAAAACGACTTGCGTCGGATTCAGGGCGTTCTGAAATGCCTGCCGCGGCGATGCTCGCCGGGAAGTTGGCCGCGGAATTGCCCCCTAAAATCGATCCATCCTGCATTGTAACACGCCCCTGCCTAGGCCGGTGGGAGCGGTGCGCTTGGGTCTCGCCCTAATGCTCCTCGCTTTTTTTCTGCTCGCGTTTAATATCGTGCCGACGAACAAAAATGATTGCATCCACGTCGGCCGATCGGTTACATTCGCCCAATAGGAGCCTGGAACGATCCGCCACGAGCGCGACGGGGACAATCGATGCGAAACCCGCCTTTGCTGTTCGGAATTGTCGCCCTGGCCGGCGCGGTTACACTCCACTTCGCCGCCGCCGACTTCGATCAATCTACCGCCGCGACGGCCGCTACTGCCGAGGTGTTGCTGGGCGCGATGGCGATCGTGTTGCTGCTTGCCAGCGTGCTGTACCGCAAGAGTTGAACGCGCGAGACCCGCGGGCTTCGCACCGGGCGTGCTTTGCGCCCGTTTGCCGCCGATCGATCCGCGTTAATCGTTCATCACTCCATCAATCTCACATCTCGTCCGTAAGTAGCGGCGTACCAGCGCGGTAAAACCGTGGTAAAATTCATGAGCTTGCCGCCGCTTCGGGCGGGCATTTCTATGCGCACTTTTCGGTCCAACTCGACGCATTCGCAGAGTCCCGCCATGCGAACCACCGCCATCGTCCGCACCGCCATCGCACTTTGCACGCTTGCCGCCATCACCACCGCTTGGTTCACTCTCTTGGCCCAACAGCCCTCGCGCGGCAAACCGCCCGCGGCGCTGCCCGAGCGGGCCCGCCCGCCGCAATGGACCGAGCGTTCCAAGAGCGCGTTCTTTGAGAATGCCGGCGACGCCCTTGTCGGCGCGCGGCCGGACTATGGAAACCGGCCCAGCGAATCGCCCAGTTCGCCGTCTGGCAATCCGGGCGACGGATCGTCGAGCGCCGGCGGCGTGTTCGCGTGGTCGAAGATCGTGGCGCCCGAAACGATCGAGGACGAGGTCAAGCGGATCGCCAACGGCATCAACGAAGCGGTCGTCAATCCACAGCAGTACGCTGGCGGCGGCTACAAGGCGGGGCAGGACCACTTCTCGATGCTCGCCGTGCTGTTTGCCATCGTCGCCGAGTATGACGGCGAGGTCCGTTGGCAGCGGCACGCCATCGCCGCCCGCGAAGAGTTCGCCGCCGCGGGCTTTGGCTCGCGCGTCGGTTCGATCCAGGCGTTCAACCAGGCCAAAGGTGCCCGCGAAGACCTGACCGGCATGATCGGCGGGCAAACGCTGAAGGGGAAAGACGGCGAGGCGAAGGCCGAGTGGGGCAAGGTCGCGTACCGCCCGCCGCTGATGCGCCGCCTCAAGATCGGCCAGGAGGAGCGTCTCAACGGCTGGACGGCCAGCGCCGGAGAATTCAAGAAACACACCGACGAGATTCTCCACGAAGCCCAACTCGTCGCCGCGCTGGCCGAAGTCATCACCCGCGACGGCTTCGAGTACGCCGACGACGCAACCTACGTCGGCTTCTGCAAGGAACTCAAGAAGTCGGCGCTCGACGTGGTCGACGCGGTCAAGCAGAACAACGCGGCGAACGCCCGATCGGCGATGAGCGCGATGGGCAAGACCTGCACGGCTTGTCACGATGGGTATCGTGGGTGAGAGGGCTTGCTTTGGCTCACTGCTCGCCGATGGATGATCGTTCGGCGATTGCGCAGTGCTGGTCGACAGAGGGAATTATTTGACATTGCTTGTGTTCTTTGCGACGGGAACAGATTGTTTTGCAGAGGTTTCCTGGCGGATCCGCCGCTTGCCGCTGCTGGCATGTTCGGCGGTGTGCAGGCCTTGCGCGGAGCAACGAGAATCGGCCGCGGGAAAGCGATGGTGAACTGCTTCATTGTTGGTTCGTCGAGAGTGCCGCACTCGATGGATCGTCGTTCGCCGATTCTGCGCGGCTTTTGATTCAATTGCTTCGTCGCGGCTCGGAGCATCTGCTGTTCGATCGTCCAATCCAAAAGTCCGTATCTTGGGCGATCGACTACTCTGGCGATCAACAACGCCAACGCAGCCGCCGTTGTTCGTTGCGAAGCACTCTGCCCGCCAATTGGCTAAAATGCGTTCGTCGGTCCTATTTCGACCCGCTGCCACCGTGTGTTAAAATAGAGAGGTCGTCGCACAAGGCGACGCGGTTCGCATTACCGACAAAATCGCTCCTTTCGTGAAAATCGCGCACGGACGCTCTCATCCCACTTCCCAAAGTCAAGCGGGAGTCCATCACCGTGCGTATTCTTCTGCATTCTTGCCGACCGATCTTGGTCGCCGCCGTCGCCCTGGCCGCGGCGTTCGCGTGTGCCCCCGCCGCCCGTGCCCAGTTCAAGCCGGAGGACGAGAAGGCCGGAGGTGTCAAGTTCGACAAGGAGCTGGTGCAGCGGATTCGTATCGGCATGAAGGTCCGCGCCGTGGGTGGGCCGTGCGTCGGAATCTATGGCACGGTGCCGATTCCGATGGACTGGCCGGAGCAAAAAGTTTCCGTCGTCGCCGAGGAGTATTCGGCCGCGGTCGAGCGCCGCCCGAACCGCGACGTCGACGGCACGGTGCAGCAGATGATCGTCTCGATTCCGCAACTCAAGACGGGCGAAGAGGCCGTCGCCCTGGTGACGCTCGAAGTCCACCGCCGCTCGATTCTGCCGCCGGACGACACGACGGTGTTCACGATTGCGGACAAGAAAGCGCTCGACGCAACGGTGCGCAAGTATCTGCTCCCCAGCCCGAAGATCGAAAGCACGCACAAGCAGATTCGCGACATCTCGAAACAGATTTTCGCCGACAACAAAGACAAGAACGCCTGGGAGCAGGTCGAGGCGGTTTACGATTGGGTCCGCGAGAACGTCGAGTATAAGAACGGCCCGCTGAAAGGGGCACTGGCGGCGCTGAAAGACAAAGACGGCGACTGTGAAGAGCTGACCAGCCTGTTTATCGCGCTGTGCCGCGCCGGCGACGTGCCGGCCCGCACCGTTTGGGTGCCGGGCCATTGCTATCCGGAGTTTTACCTCGTCGATCGCGCCGGCGAGGGCCACTGGTTCCCGTGTCAGGCCGCCGGCAGCCGCGCGTTCGGCGGCATTCCGGAACACCGCCCGATCCTGCAAAAAGGCGATTCCTTCCGGGACGTCGACCGAGGCCGCCAGCCAATGCGGTACCTCAGCGAATTCCTCACCGGCAAGGCCATCAAAAACGGTGGCCAACCCTCGGTCCAGTTCATCCGCGACGACGTCGCCACCGATACGCCGCTCGACGACGCGGCGACGGACATTTCACCGATTCGGCCGGCGGAGGATAGCAAGAACGAACCGACCGGCGATCGCCGACAACTACCGGTCGTCCCCCAACGGCCGGACCCGCGAATCCGCAATCCACGAAGTCCCAGCCTGCCACGACCGCCAGGTGATGTACAATAATCGCCCGCCCGTTCCTCAATCAACCAGTCGCCGCCACGACGCCATCCGCTCTCACCGTGCGAAACCGCTTCAAGAACCTGATGCCCAGATCCCTTTGCGTTTCACGGCTGAAACGCTCTGCGGGGAACTCCGTGCTGCTGACCTTCGACGACGGCCCCCATCCACAAATCACACCCGCCGTCCTCGAGTGTCTGGCTCGTTTTGAAGCACGCGCCCTGTTTTTCGTCGTAGGAAACCGAATCGATCGCGCTCCCGACTTGCTGGCGAGAATCTTGGAACGCGGTCATCTGCTGGGAAACCATTCATTCGCGCATCCGCTCGACCGAAAAATGTCATTGCGCGAATACGCGGCCGACTTGGTTCGCGCGCAGGAGGAAATCCACCGCCGTTGCGGGCATCGGCCCCTTTTTCACCGCCCTCCCCTCGGACGCCTTTCGCCTGCTACGCTATTGCCGCCGCTTCGGCTCGGCCTGACGACCGTTCATTGGTCGCGCTCCTCGGAAGACTGGCGCTTGCGTCATCAGCCGGATACGATCCAAGCCGTGCGCCAAGCGGCGAGCAATCTTGGCAGCACGGTCCAGCCAAGGGACATTGTCCTGTTCCATGACGAATCCGAACCTACGGTCGCGCTGCTCCACCAACTGCTTCCGACTCTTCGCGAGCGGGGCTTACGTTTCGATCCGGCCATTCATGCGATCCACTGACTCAAGGTCGAACGCCCCACGCCGTGCCCCTTTGTGCCGATCCTTGGCCGCGCTCGGCCTCATGCCGGCGGCGAAAATGCTACACCGTTGGCTGACGCAGCTCGGTGTTCCCCGCGTCGTTCCAACCGTGAAGCGCACGCTCCCTCACGACCCAACGGCATTCACCCAAGGTTTGGCGTATTTCGACGGACGGCTCTACGAAAGCACCGGCACCGAAACGAATTCCAGCCTCCGCTGTATCGATCCAGACAACGGTCGCCTGCTCCATGTCGTGCCCGTTCCCGACGACTTCTGCGAAGGCATCGCGCAATGGAATGGACGCCTCTATCAGCTTTCGTGGCAAGGCGGCACCTCCCGCATTTACGAACTGCCCAACTTGACGATCGTCGGCACCGCTACATACTCCGGCGAAGGATGGGGCCTCACCGCGCTCGATGACCTACTCTTGATGAGTGACGGTTCGAGCGTACTGCGCTTCGTCGACGAATCCTTCGAAACGGTCCGCACGCTTCACGTCGCCTCCCACGGTATTCCCATGCCCGGCATCAACGATGTCGAGGCCGGCCCCCGATTCGTCCTCGCCAACGTCTACGGTCGCACTGACGATCTCGAAATTGGCCCGCATACTGGCCGTGTTCTACGAATTATCGATTGCGGGGCGTCCAAACACAAGTTAGGACTGTGCCACTTTAGTCGTGCAATGAATGCGGTTTTGAAGAGTTATGGGTTTGAAGGAGGGAGCGATGGGCAAGGCTTGGAAACGCCATATCGATCGGATTTTCGCTCAGGGGCTGTATAAGTCAGTTTTCTATTATGTCGTTACCGTGGGGTTTGACCGAATTGGAATTCGTTGCACGCATTGCTTCAAGCACGCCGGTTTGCTGAATTTAGTGCCACGTGACCCCGAACGCACGTTCGGTTCCGTGGCATCCATGAGCGACTGGACGGAACGAGACCTGGACGTTTTATGCGCCTACGGAGGCGACGCGCTGCTTGCGGACTTTCAAGCAGCCTTTTCGCGTCGCGAAACTTGTGTCGTGGCAAGAGTGGCCTGCGATGGCGTCGCCTGCGTCTGTTGGCTCACAAACAACAATCGCTACATCTTTTCTAAAGAATCGCCATGTTGGATCATTCAGCGGTGCTTCACAATGCCCGCCCATCGCGGAAAACGTCTCTATCCTCAAACACTTGCATACGCCTGCGAGCTTATTCGGCGAGAGTGCGACGATGAATCGCCAATCTTCATCGAATGTTCGGCGTTTAATTACTCCTCAATCCGTGGCATCCGCAAAGCTGGTTTTTTGCTCGCGGGCAAGGTATTTGAGGTTTGTGGGCGGAAGGTATATCGACGCGCGTACGCAACCGACTGAGCGGCCAGCAGCGTCATTGTTAGCTGTTCTTGCTCATACAATTACCGCCGCTGTGATTCGTTGCTCGACTACTTGACACCAGCCTGATTCAAAGCCCGACTCACCTAGTCCCCTTAACCGCTTCGACTAACCAAATTTGCCAAGCAGATCGCAACGCAGTCACGAGCGGAATCGCATACCACGCCGCGAAAGATGCGTATTTCTTCACCGGCAATTACTGGAATTCGATATTCGAGATCGCGCTCTCATCGATCGGGGAGCGCAAACGGCTGCCAATCGGGCACGTGCCTTCGCGCCAATTCCGTCATTCAACTCCGTTGGCGCGACGTTCACAAAGCAATATCAAAGGACGATTCGCCGTGACAAACGCAGCCCAATGGGAGTTGCAAACCGTTCGCACAATCGCCGAATTGGACGCGCTCCGCTCCGAATGGATCGGCTTCCTCGGCGACGCTCCCGAGGCGTGCGGCCTTCACGACTGGACCTATTTCACCGCGTTGCTTCACCGCGAGGACAGCGAACCGCTCGTCGTCGTCGTGCGAAACAACGGCGTCATCAAAGCGATCGCACCCTTCATACGCTGCAGCGGAACCGTGCCATTGCGGTTGAGTCTCATCAAGCTCGGTGAGATATCGCTGCCGCGTCTGCGTGTCGTCGGCGAAGATTTTTCCATCGCCAGCGATGTCGACGCAAGCGATGTTTACCGGCGAGTATTCGAGGAATTGCCGCGTGCGACCAGCGTCGCAGTCGTTGAAGCCCAAGAATTCGCCATCGACGGTCGGTTTTGCAAATGCGTTGACGCCGATGGCCTCCGCGGCACGAAGTGGAAGCGATCGCCGACGGCCGACGCGCAACTCTGCCACACGATTCGCTTCCCACCCAGCTTCAACGAGTACGTGGGCGCGCTCAAGTCGAGGGACCGCACAAATCTTCGCCGTCGACACAAGAAACTGGCCGCGTTCTTCGACGGCGATCTTAAGCTCGTCCGCATATCGGCGACGGAGCAAATCGACTCGTTCCTATTGGCGCTCGACCATATCTGCGCCGAGACTTGGCAGTCGCAAGTCTACGGTCGTCGCACGAGAAGTACGGAGCGGGAACGCCGATTTTTCGCCACGCTCGTCGAACTCGGGTGGTTGCGGTCGTACTTGCTCTTCGGCAAGGAACAACCGCTCGCCTTTCAGGTTGGGATACAATACCCAGGGCGATACGACTTTCTCGAAACGGGATACGACGCACGATGGTCGCATCTAGGTCCCGGCACGGTGCTGGAGTACCTGGTGCTCGAAGACCTTTTGTCGTCCGATCGCCCGGACGTCGGCGACTTCGGCTTCGGCGACGCCGAGTACAAAAGGATACTGGCGAATTCGACACATTTCGAATTTGAACACGTGTATTTGCGTAGGCGTTGGTCCGTTAAACCAAAACTCGTGTTTGGTGCTCAAGGAATGTTTGATATGGCGGAAAAAGGAATCCGCAAGATCCTGACAATGACGAGATCGGATCGAGTCGTCCGACGGTTGCTACGACGCCGCGGGCGCGGAGGCGAGACATAAATTACGTATGAAAACCGATCTCGCTCCAAAATTGGCGCCGAGTGCCGCTGGATCTGCCAGTGAGAAGCGGGAGCGAGTTCGGCTTGCACGACCGACCGCTCAACCTCGGCAACGACAATGCGAAGTACCGGTTAACGTCTCTGTGTCCGACAATCACCGCCGCGCCGTTCGAGTTTCCCTTTGCAAAAGAAAAGGCAATCTATAGCACAAGCTGGATTGGAAGATTCCAAAACCGGGTGGCTCGATTCGCTCTATCGCTCGAAGATTGGCAGAGAGTTTTTCGGCATTTGCAGCGCCAGCGTCGCCATGGCTGTGGCGTACTCCTGGCCAAATGCGTCTTCCCAGGCGCCGGTTTCCGATTGCCGGTCGACGAGGTCGTCGCGCAGCGCCGCGTACCAATTTGGAAAGTGGCTCTGGCCGGCGTGCCACATCGCTTGCACCGCGTAATAGTGGCCGTAGTAATAGTGACTGTAGCGGACCTTCGCACCGCGCTCTGGCCGATACGCCGCGAGGTATTCCAGTCCGCGGCGAATCTCCGGCGATTCATTCGGATCCTTCTCCAGCCCCGCGTTGTACAAGGACACCACGGCGGCGGCCGAACGCGGAAACACGCTTTCGCCGCCTTCTTGCATGTAAGTGAATCCGCCGTCGGCATTCTGGCAGCGGCGAATGTAATCGGCCGCCCGCACGATCGTTTCCTTGGGCACGAACACGCCGGCATTCTTCGCCGCCCGCAGCGCCATCATCTGGCAACTGGTGACCGACACGTCGGCCTCGGCGCGGACCGGTTGATAGCGCCACCCGCCCTGACGATTCTGCGACTCGACGATGATCTTCACCGCCTTGGCAAGTTTCTCACGCAGCTCGCGACGCCGGCTCATGCCGTGCGCTTCGGCCAGCAACAACGTCGCAAAGCCGTGGTCGTACATCGGACCGTGGCTGACCGTTACGCCGTTGATGAATCCGCTCTGCTGGCAAGAGGCCAGCGCATAGTCGACGAACTTCGCCACCGCGCGCCCGTGCGGACCGCGGTCGGGCGTGCTCCCGGCGGCCATCATCGCCATCGCGGAAAGCGACGTCACGGCAACGTTGCCGGCATAGCCCGTCGCGCCGAACGAACCGTCGTTCTGCTGCCGCGACGCCAGAAAATCGAGCCCCCGACCGACCGACTTCCGCGCCGCGTCGGTATACAGCCGATCCAATGCGTCGGCGCGCTCATCGACATCCTGCTCACCGCCCGGCTGCCAGGCTAAACTTCGCCCAGCCCGAGCCACGACGCCGGCAAGGCCAGCGATCAAGAGGTCGCGGCGATGAAAGCGATGCCACATCCGCCGACCAGCTCCATTAACAACTGGCCCTGCCGCCTGAATCCTGACGCCCGTTGCCTGTTCCTCAAAACGCAATCTGCTTCTCCCAGGGAATCGCCTTCTCCCCTAGCCGCGTCTTGATAAACCCTTCGACCGCCGGACCGACCTTGAGTTGCGGATTGGCCAGCAGTTCCGCGCCTTGCAACTTCGTCTTCAGCGCCGCATACAGGACGCGTTTATCCTTGCTGTCCTGGGCCGTGCCGGACTCGGCGTATTTGGTCAAGATACTTTCCAACTGTTGGGCCGCCCGTCGCTCGCCGGCTCCTTCTTCGCCGACGACGATCAAGCTGGCGATATCGCCCTTGAACGCCGGATGTTTCACGGCCTCGGAATACGACGCGCCCCGATAGGCCGTCGGTGGCGAAACGAGGACCAGCGCCTTGACGTCCTTGCCCCGCAGTTGATTGCGATAATCTTTCTCCATGTAGTTCTTGGTCGTGAAATTCAGCGCCACGATCGCGCCCAAATCCACGCCCACGACGCACAACTTCTTGATGTTCACGACCTTGTTGTTGTTCTCGTTGAGTAGAAAGTTCCACAGCTTCGTCATGTCCTGAGTCACCATCGCCGCGATGTCGTTGCGGTTCTGCGTATTGGATTTCAGCACGATCGTCGCGCCGCCCTTCGTCTGCGCGGTGCTCTCGCCATGTCCGCGCAAGTCGGGCACAAGCACCGAGTGTCCCTGCGATTGCAGATACTCGGCGACCGACTTGAGGTCGTCGCGTTTGCCCCCACCGCCGTGCAGCAGAATCACCGGCACGGACTCCGACACGCTCGAAGCGTAATACGAAAACTTGATCGCCACGCCGTCGTCCGTCGTCACCGACAACTCGCGAACGTCCGCCGCCTCTTCCGGCGGATCGGCCGCCGCGGCAGCCTGAGCCAACGCCGAATCGACGCCGCCAACCGTCAACCACGCTGCCGCCATCCCAAACAGCACCGCGCCGCGAAAAGCAAATCGAAACGCGGCCCGACAACCTTCGATCGTTGGATACACAGCAAGATTTCGCATGGTGACGCCTCACTCCGAAATGAATCGCTAAGAAAAATCAAACTGGCCTGCCAGCAGCGGACAAAACCGCCAGCCCCCGCCCTCAGGGCCAGCGCGTACATTTGGATATGATGGCGGAGTCTGGGTTGGGTCATG
>JBBDYI010000349.1:0-12578 GCA_040901705.1 Pirellulales bacterium
TGGGACAAAATCTACGGCGACCCGCGGGAGCCAGCGACGGCGGTCGTGTTTGGCGAAAAAGGGGCCGGCAAGACGGCGATTCGCTTGCAGATCGTGCGGCACTTGGAGCAACACAACAAGCAGCAGCCCGGCGAGCGGCTGTTCATCGTCGAGTACGACGACTTCAATCCGTTCTTGGACCGGTTTGCCGAGCGGCTGTCGGCGCGGCGGCGGCGGCCGGATCGCGTGCTGGCCGAGTGGAAGCTGTGGGATCATATGGACGCGATTCTTACGCTCGGCGTGACTGGGCTGGTCGATCGCGTGCTCAAAGTCAAACAGCCGAGCGGGCCGGCGATCGGCGAAGTGAGCGACGAGAATATTCGGTTGCTGGACCGGCATCAGGCCCGCGATCTGCTGGTGCTGGCAGCTTGTTATGACCATTCGATGGCCGAGACGGTCAAGGGGCGCTGGCACCGGCTGCGGCGGCGGCTGGGGTTCTGGCCGTTCAAAGCCTGGGGCGACGCGGCGCTGGGGTTGGCGGTCACCGTTGCGACGTTGTACTTAGTCAGCAAGCAGGACGATCCGTGGGCGTGGATGGCGACGGTGTGGCCGTGGCTGGTGATTTTTGGCGGTTGGCTGCCGCGGCTGTGGAAGATGTGGCGGCGATTTTGGGCGGCCCGCGGCATCGCCAACCACGTGCGGATCGGCAACCACGCGGTCGGCCAGTTGCGGCAGATTTTGATGAACTTCAGCGAGAGCGAATTGGCCGGACAGCCGCTGCCGAACAAGGAGCGGACCGACGACCGCTTCGAGATGCTGGCCAAGTTTCAAGGCGTGCTCAAGACGTTGGGCTTCGCCGGCGTGATCGTGCTGGTCGACCGATTGGACGAGCCGCACTTGATCAACGGCTCGGCCGAGCAGATGCGGGCGCTGCTGTGGCCGATGCTCGACAACAAGCTGCTCAAACAGCACGGCATGGGCTTCAAGATGCTGCTGCCGATCGAATTGCAGCCTTACGTCGATCGCGAGGACCGCGAGTTTTACCAGCGGGCGCGGCTCGACAAGCAGAATATGATCCCGTCGCTGGAATGGACCGGCGAAGCGCTGTACGACGTGGCGAACTCGCGGCTGCGGGCGTGTGCGAAAGCGGGGGCGACGCCGACGCTGGCCGATCTGTTCGACCCGTCGGTCGACGAACGGCGGTTGATCGATGCGCTGCGAACGCTTCGCGTGCCGCGGCATCTGTTCAAGTTCATGTACCGAGCGTTCGTGGCCCACTGCAACGCGCATACGGACGAGCGGCCGGCGTGGAAGATATCGAGCGAACTGTTCGAGTCGACGCTGGCGCTCTATCGCCGCGAGCAGGACGCGGTGGATCGAGGGCTGCGGGCGGGATAGAACGGACTTACTTTCTTTTCGTACCCTACGCTCAGGAGGATCGCATGAGAACCGCCGTTGCATTGGTTTTCGCCGGAGGAATCGGAGCGTATTTGCTCATTGCTGGCGCGGCAACTTGCTCGATCTGACGGCGAATTCATTGCCGCCGCAGCCGCTGCGATGCGAAAAGCCAAGTCCACCGCGTTTGTCGCTTCTCGGCCGCGGCCGACATACGATCGCGGCGTTCTTGCCGCTCGGTGCGATCAGTCGAGGCCGCCGCGGACCAGGTCGATTTGCAGATCGCCGCTTTTGGCGAACACGCGATACTTCAATTGGCCGTGTTTGTCGAGCGACCCGATCAATAGCTTGGCGGCGTCGACCCAGGCCAGTTCGGCTTTGATGCGGTTGAGCTCGTCGTCGAGCTTCTTGTAGGCGCGCTCGGCGGCCTTGTACTGCGTTTGAAGCGTGCCGACCGACGCGCTGGGGTTGATGCCGGCGCGGGTTTCGCCGATGCGGCGGTCGATAAAGACCATCGCGTCGTGAGCATTTTTCCAGTCGCGCTCGACGGTGGCCTGCCTCCGCTCGCGCGGCAGGCGGTATAGTTCGAGCGACTTGGTCGTCAGGTCGTCGACGATCTTACCCCGGACGATCCGCGCCGCGATGCGAACGGTTACTTCGTCCGCGCCGTCGTATTTGCCGTCGATCCAGAGTTGCGGTCGTTCGCCGTCGACGAACTCGTCGAACAGAATTCCGATCCGCTCGGGCGAATCGTCGCCGCCGGGCTTCTCGTCCGGCTTGCGGAGCGAAGGTTTCGGCCGCACCGGGCGCTGCGGCTTGTCGTCGGCCTTGGTCGCGTCGCCCGCCGCCAACGGGATGACCTGTTTTTCGTGCTCGAAATAGGCGTTGACCGGCATGTCGCGCGTGCCGAGCACTTCCAAGTACAACGATTCCGCGCGCGGCGGATTTGCGATCGCCGCGGTGATTTCACTCGATCGGTCCGAGAGGTCGAGCGTGTGAGCGGGATGCACAACCGGTTCGCGCAGCGCCATCACTCGGTGCTGCGAACTGACGGAGAACCGCAGGGCCGCGTTGCGCAGTTGTTCCGCCGCCGGAACGTCCTTCGCCTCGGCGTGCCAGCGGAACATGACCGACGACTCCACACACCACACGTCGGCAAGAACGAGGTCCACGGCAGCGCTGCCGGCACCAGCGCCGCCTGTGACGTCGCTGCCTTCGCCTTCGCCGTTCGAGCCATCACCAGCATCGGCATCGGCCGAAGCATCGACCGCGGGCGCTGCGGCGAGCGCGGTGACGGCAGCGGTGAAACGAATTGTCCACTGCGGCTTCTTGCCGTCGCGCTCGAGTTGAAAGGTTTGGCCATCGTCGATCGCGGCCAGCCCCGCGAGTAGTTGCACGTCGTCGAATCGAATGCGCTCCGCTTCGTGGAGGTACGCGAGGGTGGCGTCTCCGACGTCGGCCACCGGCGGCAAGGCGACCGCCGGTTTCAGGTCGCGCAAGAGCGCCATGTCGCGCTCGACCGATCTCTCCGTCGATTTCGGCATCGGCTGCGATTCGACCGGCGGCGTTTGGGTGTCGTCGGTCGTAGGGGCTGGGTCCACGGGAGTCGGATCCAGCGGAGAAGCCTCGGCGTCGTCCGGCAACGTGGGCGCGGGGCTACGGTGGGAATCGGCAAGCGGCGCGGGTTCCGGGGCAGGCGGTGCATTCGAGGTCGCCGGAGCACGCGGCGTCGGCGAAGCGTTGCCTGCGGCCGGCTGCGCTGCGGCGGTCGAGTCGCGCTGCGCGTAGATGCCGAACAAGTCGATCGACGGAACCGCCGCGGCGACGACGATGCCGAGGGCCGCAACCATTGCGGCGGCCGCAGCTGACATTTTGATCAGTTCGCCCAGGGTCGGGCCGTTGCCCTGCGGTCGATCGAGTTTTGGCCGTAAAACCGGCGTGCCAGATCGTTGGTCGGAATCCATTTGGGGACGCCTTTTCGTTCGGTGATAACCAGTGCCCCGTCCAACGCCATGCCCCGCCCGTCATACCCCCTACGCAACACGTAAGCCGATTTATTCCCGTCCGAGAGGGGAGAATCCCATTATCCCCCGCGCGGCGAGATTACGCAACGCGAATTACCAGTTAGTCGCTCCGGCGGCCTCGTTGGTTCCTTGCATCGGCGGAAAACATTTGTCGCGCGCGACATGGTTCCCGATGCGCGGCGAACGGCAAATCACTGCGAAAGCTTACGCCGCAATCGCAAAAACGGTTGCCGACGATCACTGCGGTAGGCACATCGAGCGCCGACTCGGACATGCCGATTTGCCACGACAGGTTACGCGACCGCGCGCCCCTGCTAACGCTGGCGGCACCGCGACCTCCGGTTTGGTCGAAGCATTCAACCCCGAAGCGACGCGGAAGATTCGCCCGAATTCAGTCCCGATAAAGAAACTCGCTGCCGTTGATGAGGACCAAGCAAAAATCTACGAAAGCCGCGTCTTCTTCTTGGCGTGAAGCGCCGACAGGCAGTGGAATGGGCGCGGCATGAGAAGGAGGCGGCTTTTCGTCGCCGGGCGCCTTGGCTTGGACGGCCAAGAATTCCACGCTCGATGCGATCTCGTGGGCCGTCGGCGAACGGGACAACGCCGCCGCGAACGCGAGCCGGATCGCTCGACTCGCGTAATCCTTCGACGCCCACGCGGCTTCGTCGCTTGCGGCGCCAACGATTTGGCCGCTCGCGGCGGCAGTCAATACTCGGCCGGCCATCCGCCGCGCCGCCTCGAGTGCAAATTTGGAATTGAACAGCTCAAGTGCTTGCGGGGCGGTCGTCGAACGGTTTCGCACCGGGCAACTGGCATTGCCGTCGGGACGATCGAAAACTTCGAACAGCGGATCTCGCAGATTGCGACGCGCGAACAAGTAAATACTGCGGCGATAATGATTTTCTTCGTCGCGGTCGACTTTCCACTGATTCGCCAGCAGCGATCGCGTCACTTCCTCGGGTAGCGGCTGCATGATGCCTGGGCCGCCGCGCCGGGTGGAGAGCACGCCGGCCACCGAGAGCATCGCATCGCGAAGCGACTCGCCGTCGAGCCGGCGACGGGGATATTTCCACCACAGGCGATTTGCCGCGTCGGCCTCGGCCGCCTTGGTCCATGCAGTGCTCGCCGCCATCCGCTCGGCATCGGTCCAGCCGGGCGTAGAGAGTCGACTCGCCTGGCGATAGGTCGCGCTAGTGACCAGCAATCGCCGCAGCGATTTCATACTGCCGCCGCGTGACGGAAGTTCGCTCGCCAGCCAGTCGAGCAGTTCGAGATGCTCGGGTTCGTCGCCCATGATGCCGAAGTCGCTCGGCGATTGCGACAGGCCGACGCCGAAATGCTGCTGCCAGAGGCGGTTGGCGACTACCCGCCACGTAAGCGGATGATCGCTCCGCGCCAGCCATTCGGCGAAGGCGACTCGCGGGTTTTTTCCGCTGTTTGCTCCGGGCGCGGGCAGCGATGTTTGCCAGAGGTCGGCGATGCGTGGGACAGCCGGCGGCGCGATTGCGCCTTGGCGGCGATAATCGCCGCGGACGGCGACGTGCGTCATCATCGGCTTTTCCTGCGCCCGCATCATGTCGTTCGGCTTGTTCTTCTCGAACTTGACGGCCGACTCGAAGCATGCCCGCAGGCGGTAGAAGTCTCGCTGGCTGATCGGATCGTATTTGTGGTCGTGGCACTGGGCACAGCCGACCTGTAGCGCGAGAAACACGCTGCCGACGGTCGAGGCCACGTCGTTGAGGACGTTGTGGCGGCGTTCCTGCTGCGAGTTGATGTCGGGCATATCCGGCCCGGCCACGCAAAAACCGGTGGCGATGGCGGCTTGCTCGTCGCCGGGCGCGAGTTCGTCGCCGGCAAGCTGCATGGCCACGAAGCGGTCGTAGGGCATGTCGGCGTTGAGGGCGTCGATCACCCAATCGCGATATCGCCAAGCGTTCTTGCGGACCAGATCGTGCTCGTAGCCGTCGGTCTCGGCAAAGCGGGCCAGGTCGAGCCAATGCTGGGCCATCCGCTCGCCGTGAGCGGGCGAGGCGAGCAGCCGGTCGACCAGCCGCTCGTAGGCATCCGGCGACCGGTCGGCGACGAACGCGGCGACCTCGTCCGGCGACGGCGGCAAGCCGGCCAGATCGAACGACAACCGGCGCACAAGCGCGATGCGGTCGGCGTGCGGCGTGGGATGCAGTTCGTTTTCCTCCAACTTCGCCAGCACGAAGCGATCGACGCCGGTGCGGCACCATGCGGCGTTCTCAACGTCGGCGAGAGCAGGTCGGTGCAACGCCGTGAACGCCCAATGCTCGCGGTCTTCGTCGCCGATCGGAGTTTCTTCGGTTGCCTGGTCGACCCGTTGAATCGGCGGCTCGGAATCGAGAATCGGCTCAACGACCAACGGCGGCTCGGCGGCCGTTTTGTCCTCGGCGAAGAGCGAAATCGCAGGAAGTCCGCCCAAAATGCCAAGCATCAAGAAGCCCAATGAACCGCCGAGGCGCAGAGAAACAGGGAGAGAAGCAAATCGCACACGTCCACTTCCCGCCCTCCGCGTCTCCGCGCCTCGGCGGTTTAATTCACGCCGGTTCCGCGAAGGCACACACGCCGCACCGTTGCGCCGCTCAATGGGTCGCGCATCGCTCATCAATCATCGCTCCGCATTCATCGTTCATCACTTGCCGACGTTCACGGCCCCTCGACGGTCACGGCCATCACCACCGGGGCTGTCTCGTCGTCGCCTTTGACGAATTCAACTTGGGCGATTATTTCGTCGCGCTTGGGCGCGATGGTGATATGCCGAATCTGTTGGCCTCGCAGTCGAAACGCTGGCTTCGAGTCGCTGACATCGGTCGATCCGGAGAAATCGGCGAAGTGCTTGCCGTTGATTAGTCCGTGGTCTTCGGTTTGCCCATCGGCGTAGTGCAGCCGCACGATCATCGACACCGATTCGCGGCGGTCGTAGGGATAGCCCCAGCCGGACACGCCGGAGAGGAGGTGAATCGCTTTGGCCTTGGCGTTGCACGGGGCGACGACGCTCTTGGGATATTGGCGCGTCACGGCATTACGCGGGCCATAGAGCACGATCGCGTTGGGGACGCGGTCGCCGAGCGGGTCGATAATCTGGAACGGCACGCCGTTGGCCACTTGCTGGCCCCACGAGCCGAACACGAGCTTTTCGTAGTCGACGTTGTTTCCCTGGAACATGCCGCCCCGCGTGCTGACCACATTGGCCGCCTTGTTCAACGGCAGCGCGAAGAACTTGCCTTTGGCCGACAGAAACTCCAGCAGATCGCGGACGCCGGCGTCGCCGAGCTTTTCGAAACCCTCCGGCATCAGCGACATGGTCGAGGCCTTCATCTGGTCGATATCCTCGCGGAGGACGACGTGGCGTTTGGCCTCGGAATCGACCAGTTCGACGGCGGTCCGCGTTTCGCCGGCCAACAGCCCGCTGAGCACTTCGCCGTCGACGGTGACGAGCTGATGCTGGCGGAAATTGCCTTCGACGTTGCGGTTCGGGTCGAGGATGTGGATGATCGTTTCGCTTTTGGGATGCGCCGCCACGCCGGACAGGTCGGGGCCGATGGTGGCCCCTTCGCCGCCGTGGCGATGGCATTTGGCGCAGTTGTCGACGAACAATTTCTTGCCCGCCGCGGCGTCGCCGGTTTGTTTGAGCACGTCGGCGAATTTGTCGATGACTTTCTGGCGGTCAGGATTGGGCAGGCCGCCGCCGGCGGCGAGCAGTTTCGCGGCCCGCGCGGCGAGTTCTTTGTCGGGATGGGCGGCCAACTGTTGCCGCTGATCGAGGGCCAAATCTTCGAGGGCGAGTTTCTTGGCGTCGATGGCGTCGAGCAGCGCGACGGACCACGCCTTCCGCCGCAGCAACACGGCCAGCGCCGCCCGTCGTGTGGCCGGCGTGAAATTGCCGAGTCGCTCGACGATCGCGCCGCCGATGGCGTCGGCCTTTCCGCCGGCCAGGGCATCGAGCAGCCCGCCGGCCAGTTCCGGCGACGTGCGCGGCGTGATTGCGGCGAGCACGGCATCGACCGCAACGGCATCGCCTGCGGCTACCAACTGCCGGGCGGATTGCAAGCGCACGTCGTCAGCGACTTCCTCGTCGCCGACCTGTTTGGCGAGAGTTGCGGTGAGTTTTTTCGTTAGTTCGGCGAAGCGGTCGGAAGCGCCCCAGCGATTGGCGAGCGCCACGAGTTCGAGTTGCGACGCCGGCGAAACTTGCGCCATGACTTCCGCAAGTGAGTTTGCCAACCGATCGTCGATCTCCAACTTACGGTTTGTCGGCCAACCGGCGGCAAGCCCCGCAATCACCGCCTCACTGATCCACGGGTGGCTTGGCGCTAAATCCCTGAAGATAGCCGCGACGTCGGGTAATTCGTCGCCCCGAGCCACGTGTTCGGCGACCGCGCGCACGACTGCCGTTTGCACGTCGCGGGTTTTCTCAGCGACGGACCGCTCGACCCGCACGGTTGCCATTTGAATCAAGAAACGCTCGCCCACGTTGGCGCCGGCAGCGGTAACGGCGTGTGTGATCCATTTGTCACCGAAACTGGCGCCGGGATCTAAGAGAGAATGTTGGGCAACGGAAGCTGCGCCTTCGAGGTCCGCCGACACGTTCATTTCCGAAACCGCGACGAGCAAATCGCGCATCACGCGCGGATTCTGAGTTTGCAATACGCGGTTCCGGCCCGTTGCTGGACTAATTACCCCAAATCCCTGTTCCGTCCGTGGCAATGCAACCAGTGCGGCGCGCAACAAGTCCTCGTTCGATTCATTCAATGCGCGATTGAATAGCTCGGATTGCAACTCCGCCTGAAGATGGGCCGGCAAAGTCGCGTCAAAACTGCCGATCCCGCTCAGGCTGAGCAACGCATGCGCGGCTTGCTGCGGCTTTGCCATGTTCTTGGCGGCCTCGACAAGGGCGGGCTGGGTATCCCGATTGGTTCTCTCTACCAATAATCGCTGCGATTGAAGCCGCCAAAACAGATTGTCGTCGCCCAGCGTTTCGACAAGCTTCTCCGTCGTCGCATCGGCCAGCGTCTTCGTGCTCGGCTTCGCGTCGCCGTACACGACGCGATACACCCGCCCGTGGGTTTTGTCGCGGAGCGTTGTCTCATACGCCGCTCCCTGCCCGGTGCGAAAACCGCGTGGTGTCGGGTTGTGTTGGATGATGTAGTTGTACCAATCGCTAAACCACAGCGCGCCGTCCGGGCCGACTTGCGCCGCGACCGGCGAGGTCCACGGATCGGTGCTGGCGAAGAAGTTGTAGCCGTCGCGGGAGACGAACCCGCTGCCTTGCGGGACGAGCCAGCAGAGGTGGATCAGGTGGCCCGTCGGTTCGCAGACGAACGCGGCGCGGTTCCAATATTCTTCGGGAAACTGCCGGGCCGTGTAGACTTCGTGCCCGGATGCGGCGGTGAACTTGCCATGGTGGTCCATCTGCCGCACGTCGCGGGTGATTGGATGGAACCGTTCGTGATCGGCGATGCCGGCCGAGCCGACGCCGTGCCAGCCGCGGACGTTTTCGTAGAGCCGATTGGGCAGGGCGACGTGGACGCTGTGCTGGTTGTTGGCGGTGGAGGCGAACACGTCGCCGTTTTCGCTGAAGCCGAGGCCCCAGATGTTGTTGCTCGTCGGCGTGATGACCTCGAACGCGGAACCGTCCGGCTTGAAGCGGAACACGCACTGGCCGAACCGCTGCGAGAGGATTTTGCCGTCCGTGCCTTGGCGGGCCTGGCCGCCGCTGTAGCCGCAGACGCCCCAGATCCAGTTGTCGAAGCCGTAATGCAGATTCGACGCCACGGCGTGCGTGTCGCCGCGGCCGAAACCGCTGATCACCACGTCGCGGCGGTCGCACACACCGTCGCCGTCGGTGTCGCGGAGGTGCATGATGTACGGGGCGAGCACGACCAGCACGCCGTCTTTGTACGGCAGTAGGCTGGTCGGGATGTTCAGCTTGTCGGCGAACACGGTGAACTTGTCGGCGCGGCCGTCGCCGTCGGTGTCTTCACAAACTTTGATGCGGTCGTTGCCATCGCTGCGCGGATCGCCGAGCAGGCGGTTGGGGTAATCGACGCTCTCGACGATCCACAGCCGCCCGCGATGGTCGAAGTTCATCGCCAGCGGTTTGGTGATGTCCGGCTCGGCCGCGAATAGTTCGACGTGAAAACCTTCCGGCACGTGCATGTGCTTCATCGACGTCTTCACGTCGAGCGGCTTGGGCATCTTCATCACGCGGCCGGCTTCGGTGCCCCACCGTTCGCCGGTGACGTAATTGGGCAGACCCTCGGCGGCGTCCTGATACTCGGTTGGCGGCAAGTCGTCGCCCGCCACGCCGCAGGCCCAGCGGATGCCCGATTCGAGTAGTTGATGAAAGCCTGGATCGCGCCAGGTGCGGTCGTCATGGCCGCTGGCGGTGTAATAGACGCGGCCCTGGCCTTGTTCGCGGACCCAGGTCCACGGCTCGTAGCCGCCGTCATCCCGGGCGCGGGCCATCAGCACGCGGATGTCGCTGCCCAATTCGTTGTGCATGTACGTTTCGTCAAAGCTCTCGAAGCTCTTCACGCCGCGCATAGCCGGATGCTGGGCGTCGATGATCCGGGCGCGGAACACGCCGGTTTCGTGCTTCCAAAACCGGCCGCCGACGAGTTCGGTGTACTTGCGGCTGTTGCGGAAGGTGTGCGAGGCGCAGTGAATCGGGATCACGCCCTTGCCGCTTTCGAGATACTCGATGAGGGCCTGTTCGTTCGCCGCCGGCAGATCGCCGCTATCGCGATAGATCAGCACGCCATCGTACTTGGCGAGGTTTTCCTTGGTGAGTTGGGCGACGTCGTCGGTGTACGTGACGTCGATGCCGCGTCTCTCAAGCACCGGCGTGATCGAAGTGGCCCGCTTGGCCGGCTCGTGGTGGCCGTTGTCGCCGAGGAACAGAATCGCCAACCGCCGGGCGTCGTCCTTTTTCGCCGCCGGTTGCTCCACTTGAAGCACATCGGCCGCCGACGTCATCGGCAACGACAAAACGCACAGTGCCGCACACGCACACAACGTGGACCCTAGTCGAGGTCGCATCATTTTCTCACTTTCCAGCGCTTACGAAGACTCGGCGCGAACCGAGCCTGCTGATTGGCCATGTGGGACGATCCCTGATTGTACCGTGCCGACCAATGGCGCGAAAGCTCTCAAAGGGCAACTCGACTTCCACGAATCTCGAAAGTTTTCGCAGCCAAGTCGCGTTTTTGCGCGGCGAGCCGGCTTCATGCACGTCAGGGCAACGCGATGCTCATGCCACAAATGACCAGGGCAACCTACGGCGGGAATTCGGAATCATCCACAGATTCCGCAGATGTCCGCAGAGAAGAAACCGTGGCGGAAATTGCCTCAACCTCCGACCATCAGTTGATTGTCGCCGTGGGGTGCAGGACCGGCGCCATGCCTCATCTGCGAGCATCTGCGACATCTGTGGATGGATTAGCTGCCGTGTCTATCGGCCACTACTGGCCGCTACATGTTCGTCAAATCGTCGCCGCCGCCGGGGCCGATGAGGTGGTCGAGGGCCGCCGACAGTTCCGCCGCTTGGTCGAGCGATTCGGCGTAAATGCGGCAGATGCGGTGGCTGATTGGCAACTGGCGGTACAGCAGGTCGGTCGACAGCGGCCGCGCTTGTCGCGCGGTCGGATCGTAGAGAAAGTTCAAACCGGCCGCCGGGCCGCGCGTGTCGGGCCGATGGACGTGCCGGGCGATGTCGATCCGCAGCGGCGTCGACGCGATGGCCGGGGGAAGCTGTTTTCGCAGCACTTGTTCAAGAAGTTCCGCGTCGCTGAACACGCTGGCTCGTTCGCCTTCGCCGGCGGCGAATACCAGATGCCGCTGGCAGGCCATCTTCCAGCGAATCTCGCGGCGGAGAAACCGCTGCCACTGGGCGCCGACCGCCCGTTTGCCTTCGTCGGGCGATTCATGCCAGGCGGCGACGTCGACGAGCATCGACCAATCGGTGAACCGCCGATAGGCATCGAGGTGTTCGAGCGGATTGCCGGGAAACAGGAACTGCTTGCTCGCGCGGAACAGGTCTTTGAGCGACAGGTCGATGGCGCGGACGGTGCGGTGGAAGTAGACCGAGCGAAACAGTTCCGCCCGCACGCCGACGAAGCGGATCAGGGCGTCGACCGCTCGTTGGTGGATGGTGAGTCCTTGCTCGGTGAAGAAGCTGTAGTTGAGCAGGCGGTCGAGATCGAACGCGCGGCTGCTGTAGCCCGACATATAGGCGTCGCGGAGGACGAAGTCCATGTTGTCGATCGTGTAGATGCCGCTGAACAGGCTTTGCAACAGGCGAAGCCAGCGCGGCGGAGTGTTGGCGTCGTCGGTGCTCGTGCTCTTGACGGTCACTTCGGCGGCGGGCTTGGGCCGCGTGATGAGGAACGCGATCTGTTCGGGATCGAGCGTTTCGTGCGGCTCCAGCCGGCTATTGGGATTCCGCCGGATGCCGCGAATCAGTTCGGCCAGCGGGCCACGGATGATCGCGCTGCCGAGCGTTTCGTGCGTCAGTCCGTAGTCGGCTAAATACTGGTCGTCAAAGAAATGTCCAAACGGCCCGTGGCCGACATCGTGGAGCAAGCCGGCCATTCGCACGAGCGACTCGACGTATCCGCGGCTCGGCGCGTCGGGACAAACTTGCTGCAAACTGTCGAAGAGCGCCGCGACGGCCCGGCTGCCCAGGTGCATGACGCCCAGCACGTGCTGAAAGCGTGTGTGTTCGGCGGTGGGATAGACCCACCAGGCCGTCTGCAACTGGTGAATCTGCCGCAATCGCTGCAGCCACGGATGGTCGACCACGGTCCGCTCCGCGACTTCGCCCGGATCGAGCAAACGATCGGCCGTGAACGGGATGTATCCGTGGACCGGATCGTGACTGAGGCTTTCGCGTTGCAAGTCGCGCATGAGACGAATCGAACCGGGGCCGGAATGGAGACAAGCGGCGGAGGAGCAAGGACATCGCCCGAGGACGCGACGGGGCCGTTCAGCAGCCGGCTGAAGCGAACCACGGATTTCCTAGCGCGGCCATTGGCCGCAACCAAAACGGTCCGGCAAGTGAATTCGAAACACGGAGGACATGCAAACGATGAGTGATGAGTGATGAGTGATGAATGATGAATGATGAATGGCATTTCCAATCCTAAGGTGGCATAG
>JBBDYI010000350.1:0-12554 GCA_040901705.1 Pirellulales bacterium
TCAACCCCCGCTAGCAGCCTAAAGCTAGCAGGGCATGTTTTGGGATAGGCTCTAAATTGGTTTTGATCTTTTTTTGCGGCCGTTCGGCCGCTCGAATTCCACTTTTGCCCGGCTGAGTGCTATGGTCCCGCTCAATTTGAAATCGCTGATCGGAAAACTGAACGACACCACGCGCCAGACGCTCGAAGCGGCCGCCGGTTTTTGTCTGTCGCGGACGAATTACAACGTCGAAATCGAGCATTGGCTGCTCAAACTGCTCGAAGCGCAAAATACCGATCTGGCGGCATCCCTCCGATATTTCGAAATCGACGCTTCGCGCCTGACCCGCGATCTGACGCAATCGCTTGATCGGCAAAAGACCGGCAACGCGCGGCCGCCGGCGCTCTCGCCGCAGTTGGTCGATCTGGCCCGTGCGGCGTGGATGATCGCGTCGGTCGAATACAACGCGCCGCTCACGCGGTCCGGCCACGTGCTGGCGGCGTTGATGGCGGACGACGTACTGGCGAACGTGGCCCGCGATGCGTCGCGAGAGTTCGAAAAAATCTCGCCGGAACAGTTGCGCCGCGACCTCCGCGACATCACGGCCAAGACTGCCGAAGCCGAAGCAGAAACCGCCGCCGTGGCCGCTGCGGGACCGAGTGGAGCGCCGCGTCCCACCGGTCCGACCAAAACGCAGGCCCTCGATCAATTCACGATCGACCTCACCGCCCGGGCCCGCGCCGGCAAGATCGACCCGGTGCTTGGCCGCGACAGCGAAGTCCGGCAGGTGATCGACATCCTCACTCGTCGCCGGCAAAACAACCCGATCATGACCGGCGAGGCGGGCGTCGGCAAAACGGCGGTCGTCGAAGGTTTCGCCCAGCGAATCGCCGACGGCGACGTCCCTCCGGCGCTCGAAAATGTCGCACTGCGCACGCTGGACCTCGGTCTCTTGCAGGCCGGAGCCGGCATGAAGGGCGAATTCGAGAACCGCCTCAAGGCGGTCATCGACGAGGTCAAGGCGTCCCCCAAGCCGATCATCCTGTTCATCGACGAAGCCCACACGATGATCGGCGCAGGAGGCCAGGCCGGCCAAGGCGACGCCGCCAACCTGCTCAAACCGGCGCTCGCCCGCGGAGAACTGCGGACCATCGCCGCCACGACCTGGGCCGAATACAAGAAGTATTTCGAACGCGACGCCGCCCTCGCCCGCCGGTTTCAGGTCGTCAAAGTCGACGAGCCTGAAGAGAAAAAGGCGATCGAAATGATGCGTGGCCTCGTCGAAACGCTCGAAACCCATCACAGCGTGCGAATCCTCGACGAAGCGGTGGTCGACTCCGTGCGGCTCTCGAAACGGTACATCTCCGGCCGCCAATTGCCGGATAAATCGGTAAGCCTGCTCGACACCGCGTCGGCGCGGGTGGCGATCAGCCACACGGCGGTTCCGGCGGCGATCGAAGATTGCCGGCGGCGGATCGAACAGATTCGCGTAGCGACCGCAATCCTCGAACGCGAGCAAGTGACCGGCGCGGCTCACCAGGAGCGACTGGCGGAATACGCCGAAGAAAAGACGGCCGCTGAAGCGCAGCTTGCCGCGCTCGAAGAGCGATTCGCGAAAGAGAAATCCCTGGTCATGGAGCTGCGCACGATTCGCGAACAGCTTGAGGGTGACGCGAAAGCCCGTGGCGCGGCCGAGCGAGCCAAAGCGGCCGGCAACGGCAAAGGCGGCGACGCCAAAGCCGCTGACGTAAAAACCACCGACGCTAAAGCCCCGCCGGCGAAGAAAGCCGCCAAGGGCGCTGGCGATATTCCGGTGGCCGTCGCCCTGTCCGATGCCGATCGTGACAAGCTGCGAACAGAACTCGACGAAAAAACCGCAGCCTTGAGCGAATTGCAGGGCGAAGACCCATTGATGCAAGTCTGCGTCGATGCCCAGGCCGTTGCCGAAGTCGTGTCCAATTGGACCGGCATTCCGGTCGGCCGCATGGTCGCCGACGAGATCAATACGGTCCTGTCGCTCAAGAACTTGATGGCGGAGCGGATCGTCGGTCAGGACCACGCGCTGGACGCCATTGCCCAGCGGATTCGCACGTCGCGGGCGAATCTCACCGATCCGCGGCGGCCGATTGGCGTGTTTCTACTGGTCGGCACGAGCGGAACGGGCAAAACCGAGACGGCCATCACGCTTGCCGAACTGCTGTATGGCGGCGACCAGAACATGACCGTCATCAACATGTCGGAATTCAAGGAAGAGCATAAAGTATCGCTGCTGATGGGTTCGCCTCCGGGCTACGTCGGCTACGGCGAAGGCGGCGTGCTGACCGAAGCGGTCCGCCGGCGGCCGTATAGCGTCGTGCTGCTCGATGAAATGGAAAAAGCCCATCCCGGCGTGCAGGACATCTTCTACCAGGTGTTCGACAAGGGCATGCTCCGCGACGGCGAAGGCCGCGACATCGACTTCCGCAACACCGTCATCATCATGACCAGCAACGCGGCGACCGACATGGTGATGAAACTCTGCGCCGATCCCGACACGCGGCCGGAACCGGAGACGTTCGGCGCGTCGCTGCACGAAGAATTGACGAAGACCTTCAAGCCGGCATTCCTCGGTCGCGTCGCCGTCGTGCCGTATTATCCGCTGACCGACGAGGTCATGCGGGGTATCTGCCGCTTGCAACTCGGACGGATCGCTCGCCGGATCACGGAAAACTATCGGGCTTCCTTTTCCTATTCCGACGAAGTCGTGGCCAGCATCGTCTCGCGTTGCACCGAGGTCGACACCGGTGCCCGCAACGTCGATCACATCCTGACCCGGACGATGCTGCCCGAGATGGCGGCCGAGTTCCTCGGCCGGCTCGCCGCAGGAAACACCATCCGCAAGGTCGAAGTCGGCGTCACGCTGGAAGGAAGTTTTACCTATTCGCTGGAATAGCATTTCGCAGGTCCGGGCGCGCGGTCGCGAGATCGGCCGAAAACAGCGGCAATTTCAGGACGTTTGGCCGTTTAATTCCCTTTCTTGTCACGCCGCGACGACCGGAAAAAGAATTCTCAGGGATTCGACGCAACAATTCGGCCGGCGGCCGGAAAATATCGGTATCAAAGGGCGACGGAAACGAACAATACAAACCAACCAAGTCGTCCCGTCCCTTACTCGGTGGCTAAAAGGATTATTCCGACCGCGACGTGCGATTCGGGCCAAACGGCCATCAACGCGATTTACGCCCTACTCACATTGGAGAACGACCATGCCTGCTTTCATCAAGATGCCCGACATCGACGGCGAATCCGAAGAACAGAACCACGAGAAATGGATCAAGGTTGAAAGCGTCAGCCTGCCGATCTACCGCTCGATCACCGAAGGAGCCACCGGCGCCCATCGTCGCAGCGGCGAGACCACGCTGGCCGACGTGCATATCGCCAAGAACGCCGACAGCTCGTCGCCCAAGTTGGCCGAGTCGGTCGCCAACGGCGTTCACATGGACGAAGTGGTCATTCACATGTGCAGCACAATCAACAACGTCAACGTCGTCAACCTCGAGATCAAGCTCTCCGACGTGATCATGTCGAGTTACAGTTTTTCCGGTACGGGCGATCAGAACCCGCCGCCGATCGAGTCGATCACGATGAACTACACCGAAGTCGAATGGACGTATAAGAAGTTCGACCGCATGGGTGCCGAAGCCGGCAACTTCCCGGCCAAGTACAGCACGGAAGCCGCCGCCACCTAAGGCTTTGCCGCGATTGCGAAAAAATCTTCGGGATTCACGCAACCTCGGCCGCGCCGGCACGATAATCGAAGTAACCGCGGGGCCACGGGCGGCCGGCACCGAACCGGCCGCCCTGCCTCGCCAACATTGGAAATCAACGTCAGCCCACCCACCCCATCGCGACCGCCGGCGTATATCGGGACAAAGTCTGTCCCGACGATAGCGGTCGCCCAGAGCAACACGGAGAACGATCATGCCAGCCTTCATCAAGATGCCCGACATCGACGGCGAATCCGAAGAACAGAACCACGAGAAATGGATCAAGGTTGAAAGCGTCAGCCTGCCGATCTACCGCTCGATCACCGAAGGAGCCACCGGCGCCCATCGTCGCAGCGGCGAGACCACGCTGGCCGACGTGCATATCGCCAAGAACGCCGACAGCTCGTCGCCCAAGTTGGCCGAGTCGGTCGCCAACGGCGTTCACATGGACGAAGTGGTCATTCACATGTGCAGCACAATCAACAACGTCAACGTCGTCAACCTCGAGATCAAGCTCTCCGACGTGATCATGTCGAGTTACAGTTTTTCCGGTACGGGCGATCAGAACCCGCCGCCGATCGAGTCGATCACGATGAACTACACCGAAGTCGAATGGACGTATAAGAAGTTCGACCGCATGGGTGCCGAAGCCGGCAACTTCCCGGCCAAGTACAGCACGGAAGCCGCCGCCTAGTTAACGGCTCGCTAGCGCCTTGCACGATGCCGATTCCCCGCGGTTTGGGACCAAGTGGAGGGCCAGGGCCACGCCCAATGGTTCCTCACCTTGGTTCCAAGCCGCGGTTTTTTTGATCCCGCCTTTCCATCGCAAATGCCACCCGACGACCCGGCGGCCAACGCCGCCCGCTCGTCGCCAGCCATATACGGTTACCAGCCATGGGTAAGTACGCTCAAGAAGGCCATCGGATTTCGATCCAGACGCCGCTGGGAAAGGACGTGTTGTACTTGCTTGCCCTCGAAGGGCAGGACGAGCACTCGCGGCTCTTCAGCTACCAGCTCGAAATGTTCTCCGACGAGAAGGACATCAAGGCCAAGGACATCGTCGGCAAGAACGTCACCCTGCAGATCGAGTTTCCCGACGAAAAGCCGCGTTACATCAACGGTCACATCAACCGCTGGTCGAACCAGGGAACCGGGCCGCGCGGCACGAAGTACACCGCCGAAATGGTCCCCTGGCTCTGGTTTCTCACCAAAACGACCGACAGCCGCATCTTTCAGGAAAAGGACGTCAAGCAAATCGTCGAGCAGATCTTCGGCGATCTCGGCTTCAGCGACTTCGACCTCAGCGGCATCGCCGGCCAGCATCCGCCGCTGGAATACTGCGTGCAATATCGAGAAAGCGATTTCAACTTCGTCTCGCGAATGTTGGAGAAGGAAGGCATCTTCTTCTACTTCAAGCACGAAGACGGCAAGCACACAATGATGATGGCCGACGGCAAGGCCGCCTATAAAGACGCCGACGACAAGGAAGTCAACTTTTCCGCCGAACGGGCCGGCGATGAGCGAAACGACAACATCTATAGCTGGTCGCATCAATACGAAATGCGCTCCGGCAAAATCATGCAGGCCGATTACAACTTCAAAAAGCCCAACAACACCCGCAACCCAACCTTCGAACTCCTCAAGGGAAACACCAATTCCGTAGTCCAGCTCGACGGCATCGACAAGCTCGAAATCTACGAGTATCCGGGCGAGTACACCGAAGGGGCCATCGGCGCAGAACTCGCCAAAGCGCGGATGGAAGAGGAAGAGGCCGGCTACGACATCGTCACCGGCACCGGAATTTGCCGGAGCTTCAATCCCGGCAGTAAGTTCAAGGTCAAGAAGCACACCTATAAGCAAGAAGAGGGCAAGTCGTACGTCATCACGTCGGTGTCCCATTCGGCCCGCGTCGGATCCTATATCACCGGCGGCAGCGGCCCATCCGAAAACACGTACACGAACACGTTCACCTGCGTTCCGGACAGCGTCGTCATCCGCCCCGCCCGCACCACGCCCAAGCCCATCGTCTCGGGCGTGCAGACGGCCGTGGTGACCGGACCTCCCGGCGAGGAAATCTGGCCCGACGAATACGGCCGCGTGAAGGTCCAATTCCACTGGGACCGCGAAGGCAAGATGGACGACAAAAGCTCCTGCTGGGTCCGCAGCGCCATGCCCGGCGCGGGCCGCGGCTTCGGCATGATGTCGATTCCCCGCATCGGCCAGGAAGTCGTCATCACCTTCATCGACGGCAACCCCGATCGGCCGCTGATCACCGGCAGCGTGTATAACCCGGGCCAAATGCCCGCCCGCAAGCTGCCCGACTGCAAGACGATGAGCTACCTCCGCAGCAACACGTCGCCGGGCGGACAGGGGCACAACGAAATCCAGTTCGAGGACGCCGACAACAAAGAGCAGATCTACATCCACGGCGAAAAAGACGTCAACATCCGCTGCAAGAACAACTACAACTTGATCGTCGGCTACGATAAGGACGACGGCTCGTTCCGCGAGTTGATTTACAACAAGAAGGAAGCGGTCGTCAAAGGCGATCAAAGCGAAACGATCGAAGGCAACGCCAAGCTGCTCGTCAAGGGCGACTCGGATACGATCGTCAAGGGAACGAAAAAAGAGACCACCGGCGAAAATCACCTCCACGTCAAGGGTGACCGTAAGACCAAGGTCGACTCGAACGATGGACTGACGGCCGGCAGCAACATCGACCAGAAGGCCGGCATGAACTACGCCATCGAAGCCGGCATGAACGTCCACATCAAGGCCGGCATGTGCATGGTGCTCGAGGCCGGAATGCAGCTAACGCTCAAGGTCGGCGGAAACTTCGTCGACATTTCGCCGATCGGTGTGGCAATCAACGGTTCGATGGTGCTGATCAACAGCGGTGGGGCGGCCGGCAGCGGCGGCGGATGCAGCCCGGCCGCACCGACCGACGCCGCGGAAGCCGCGCCAGTGGAACCAAACATGGACGACTACTCGGAATCCGGCCAAAAGTCGTGTCCATCGTAGGGCAGGGACTGGGGATTGGGGATCGGGGAAACACATTTCGACCTCAGACGCCAATTCGGCAAACACTTGAATCTCGAATTCTGAACCCTGAACCTCGATACCTGACCCCCGATCTATGCGTACTTCGTTGGAAATCGTCGCCGGGCCAGAGCGCGGACGGACCGTCCGCATGGCAAGCCGAGAGGTGCGGCAGTTCGGACGCACCGATTGGGCCGACACGTCGTTTCCACACGACGCCAAGATGTCGCAGGTCCATTTCTCGCTCGAAACCGACGGCAAGATCTGCCGCATTCGCGATCTCGACAGCAGCAACGGCACGCAGGTCAACGGCGAAGCGATCGCCGAGCACGTGCTGGCCGACGGCGACCGCATCGCCGCCGGAGAAACGACGTTTCTCGTTTGCATCGAAGGTGGCGCGGAAGAAACCGATGTCCAGGCCGCCAAAGCCGCTGCCGCCGCCAAGGCGCCGCCGCCCCGTAAGAAACTCACCACCAAGTGTACCGTCGAAACGTGCCCTAGCGGCGTGACGATGTATCGCGGCCAGTTGGGCGATTTGTCGGCGGGCCATTTGATCGACTTGCTGGCGCGGCAATTTCCGCTGTACTTGATCGTGGACTTCAACAAGATGCCCGACGGCCGGCCGCAGGACATCGCCGAGCCAAAATACTTGTTCGACACACTGCCGCCGGAAGCCGCCGCCGTCGCGTCGCCGTGGGTGATTGCGGCCGCCGAATATCCCGATTGGTTCGCGCTGGTCGAGAAAGGCTGGGGCGAGGATGCCGTCGTGGCGTTCTTCTCCCAACGCGACGCCGCCGATGTGCTTGCGCATCTGCGCGGCCAGGCCGAGTCCGACGATCGCGTCGTCGGCATCTGCTGGCCCAGCGTGCTCGCGCCGCTCCTATCTTTCTTCAAGAAGGAGTACGTCGCCGACCTGCTCGACGGCATCGACGCGGTCGTCACCGAATTTGCCGATTTTCCCGACACATGGCAGATATTCGGCAACGCCGATTTACAGGCGGCGTTCGAAGAACTTGGCCTGCAAGTCGAACAACCTCAAACTGAGCAAGCGAATTCGAGCAACTCCGAGTGAAACGCACACGATAATCAACCTGACGGAATCGGCGCGTGGCAGGACGCGCGCCGACCGATTTTTTTTTCACATTTGCACCCTTCGATTCGCCATGCCACCCGCCGCACGTATTACCGACATGCACACGTGCCCGATGGCCTCGCCAGCGACGCCGCCGGTGCCGCACGTTGGCGGACCGATCCTCAAGGGGCAGCCGAACGTGATGATCGGCTTCTTGCCGGCGGCTCGCGTGTCGGACATGTGCGTTTGCGTCGGGCCGCCCGACATGATCGCCAAAGGATCGCCGACGGTCATCATCGGCTACCTGATGGCCGCGAGGATTGGCGACATGACGGTGCATGGCGGCGTAATCGTCAGCGGATTCCCCCAAGTCATCATCGGCGAATCGGGTGGCGGCGGGGGCGGCGGAGGAGGCGGCGGCGCGGCGGCAGGCGGCGGCGCAGCGGCCGGCGCAGCGGCTGCGCCGGCGAATGGACCTTTCGACTCGGTCGACGACGCCGCCCGTGCGGCGCTCGACGCGGCCAATCCGCCATCGATCTCCGACAACTTGGAATACTCGGGCCTCATTTATCAAGGCACCGACGGCAAATACTATTACACCGGCCCGGCGAAAGGCACGGATCAGGGTGCGAATCCACTCACCGATGCGCCGAATCCGCCCGGCACGAAGGTCGTGGGCGACTATCATACGCATGCGGACTACTCGACGGTCGATCCCGCGACCGGTGACGCGGTGCGGACCGACGATCCGGCCAAGGACGAATTCAACAGCGACAATTTCTCGCAACAGGACAAGGACGACAGCGACGCGATGGGCTATCCCGGCTATCTGGGCACGCCGAGCGGAACGTACCGCAAATACGACCCAGCCACTGGAGACGACACGGTACTATAGCGCTGTCGAACTTCGCGAAACCGCGCCATTTTGGCGGCGACCGCAACTACTCGACGTCGTCGGAATCACGAACATGACGAAGACCCAATTACTCGACACGCTACTCGGCGAGCACTACCTGGCGATTCAAGCGGCGATCGCGGTGTTGGACCGCCCGACGCTCGACCTGTCGCGGTACGCGATCGCGGTGGTGCGCCAAGGCGAGGACGATTTCGTGCTGCTGTTCGATCAAAGCGAAAACGTTGCGGCGCGCGAGAACCTGGGCGTGAAGCGGGACGGCGACGCGCCGCTGAAGGCGAGCGAAATTGCCGCGCTGTTGGCGAACGTCGATGAGACGGAAACGCTAGATCGAATTCGCGGCGGCAGCCTGCGGCCGATCGAAAAAGGCGCCGCCACGTTTCTCACGCGCTTCGACGCCGATTTGGCGGAGTACCGGATCAAGTTGATGGAGAACGACAAGTCGCTCGTTGCAATTTTCACGGACAAAGACCGCAAGCCCGGCACAAAGGGGCACACCCCCAAGCGGCCCGGCTACGAAGTCGAAATGAAGGCCAAGGACCTGACTGTCGTGCGGTCGAATTTTCTGCGCTAGAATGTCGCCGGAGAATCATCGCAACCGCGCGCCGCTCGCCTTCGATAATCCACTGGCGAACGATGGGTTCGCCGCGAGCCGCCAACATCGACGGCTCGACAACCCGCCGATCGAGGAATCAACGCGCGAGTTACACCGCCATGGCGCATCGTACTGGTTTTGGAAAGCTCGAACGAACCGTATTGAGCATAAATCGATTACCGCCCGACGTGCGGGTGGCGATCGTGCAGTTCAAAAACGCGCTGCGCGGCGGCGCAGGCCTCGACGTGTTCCACAATAACGAAGGCGTCCTGCCGCCTACGGCGCACGGCCAAATGTACTACAAATGCCAGGTTGGTCAGGCTCGCGCAGCGACCGCTCAGTTTCCCACGCTTGATGGATCACGTCGGCTCGCGGGACTTGTCGATGCCGGTCGGAATTTGCTCAAGCTGTACTTTTCCGACGATCACTACAAGGGCGGATCTTGGCATCAGTTGCAGTACCCGTGAGATGGGCGGGATTGGAGATTGGAGATTAGAGATCGCGTGCGGCCGCCCGCAGCCCGTCGGCCAGCTTTCGCGCCGCCGCGTCGTAGGCTTCGCCGTCGCTCCACGATTTCCGCGGGAAGAGCACTTCCGTGGGCACGCCCTGGCACTCGTTGGGAATCGCCAAACCGAACGCCCCTTCGACGGTCGTCTCTGTTTTGGCGAGTTTGCCGTTGTGGATCGCGTCGAGAATCGCCCGCGTGTGGGCCAGCGACATCCGCCGGCCGACGCCATAAGGCCCGCCGGTCCAGCCGGTGTTGATCAGCCATGCCGCAGCGCTGTGCTTTTCGAGCCGCTCGGCAAGCAATTCCGCATACTTCCGCGGATGCCAGACCAGAAACGGCGCGCCGAAGCAAGCCGAGAACGTCGCCTGCGGTTCCTTGACGCCCTGCTCGGTGCCGGCGACTTTGGCGGAATAGCCGGCCAGAAAATGGTCCATCAGTTGCTTCGGCGAGAGCCGCGCCACCGGAGGCAGCACGCCGAACGCATCGCACGTGAGCAAAATCACGTTCCGCGGATGCCCGCCCACGCACGGTATCTTGGCGTGCGCGATAAATTCGATCGGATAGCACGCCCGCGTGTTTTCCGTGATCGAACCATCATCGTAATTGACATCGTGGGTACGCGGATCGACAACGACGTTTTCCAGCACCGATCCAAAGCGAACGGCGGCGGCGTGAATCTGCGGTTCGCTGCTGGAGGATAGGTGAATGCATTTGGCATAGCAGCCGCCTTCGATATTGAACACGCCCCGATCGCTCCAGCAGTGTTCGTCGTCGCCGATCAGCCGTCGCCGCGGATCGGCGGACAGCGTGGTCTTACCCGTTCCGGAGAGACCGAAGAACAGCGACACGTCGCCGTCCGCGCCTTCGTTAGCCGAGCAGTGCATCGATAGCACACCGCGTTTCGGCATCAAGTAGTTCATCAGCGTGAACACACCCTTCTTCATCTCGCCGGCGTACTGCGTGCCGAGGATGACCATTTCGCCGCGCTCGAAGCTCAACGCCACGCACGTCTTCGAGGTCATGCCGGGCATATCTGGGTCGGCGCCCTGCTGGCCGGCGTTGTAGATGACGAAGTCCGGCTCGCCGAAATCGGCAAGTTCCTTCGCCGTCGGGCGGATCAGCATGTTGCGCATGAACAACGCATGATACGGCCGCGCACAGACGACGCGGACCTTCAGGCGGCACTGGTCGTCCCAACCGGCATAGCCATCGACTGTGAAAGTTCGTTGGCGCGAGTTGAGAAAATCGACGGCGCGTTGGCGAAGCGTAATGAACGCGTCCTCCGCGAGCGGAATGTTGACCTCGCCCCACCAAACGTCGTCCTCGCTATCCGCATGGCGAACCACGCGCTTGTCGCGCGGGCTACGGCCCGTCTTCGCGCCGGACATCACGGCTACCGCGCCGTCCGACGTGATCGAGGCGTTGTCGAAGCGGATTGCATCCTCGTACAGTCGCGCGGGCGTCATGTTGCGGAGGATCGTCGGAGATTGCACGGCGGTGGTCGATTCGGCGGCGGGTGTGGGCATAATCGTGGCGAATTATTGGAGGAAACGCCACGCAGCGCGGCGCAACGAGTAGGGAGGGCGGCGGACAGAATACGCGGCCGTGTCCACCGCGATAGCGATAGTTTACCGCGTCGGCGGCCGACGTCGAAGGCAAGAATCGGCCCAATTAGGCCGTTTCGCGCTGCCCTAGTTCGAGCTTCCATTGTTCGGGCGGGACGACCGTCCATGTTTTTCGCAGCCGGCCGCCTGTCGCCACGTGCCGCGGTTCGAGCGTCGCCCGGTCCAGCACGACGAGCAAGCGCTTGAACAGTCGCGACCCCACGAGCACGTAGCACTGCGACGTCTCCGCGATCCGCCACTTCCGCCAGCCGTCGAACGCCGGATACTCGCCCAGCACGCGGGCGATCCGCGGATCCGAGGGCAGTGCGACCGACAGCGTTCGGCACGCCTGGCACTGGCCGTCGTCCATCGCCGCGGGACTCACCTGCTCGCCGCAAGTGCCGCACGTTGCCAGCAACCGCCGCAACACCGGCCGCTCGGTGATCGGGCACGCTTCCACCAGTTCCGCCAGCGCCAGCGCGCCGCTCGCCGAGCACTGGGCCAATTCGCGGCGGAGCGTGCGGCGGTTTGTTTCTTGGCAGGTGGCGATTTCTTGGAGCGCGGCGATGCGGCCGTCGTCGGTGATGCCGATCGAATGCGATTCCCGGCCGGTCTCCGGACAGACAAACGCCGGCGGTTCGAGCGTGGCGGCCCAATCCGAGAAGCGAATCTCGGCGCACGTGGTGGGGAATTCGATACGCAGCCGGCCCGACGCCCATTTGCACCACAGCAACGCCGCGGCGACGATTTCGAGCGGGCCGTGGGCGGCCGTCGCGCCCTGCTCGGCCAGATTCGTCAATTCCGCGACCGCCGCGGCCGGCAATTCCGGCGGACGACCGGTCATCGCCGCGATGTCGTCCAGCCCCAGCGGCGCGGCCACCTGGGCATCCACCCGGCGGCCGTCGGCGTCGATCGTCCATTCCACGAACCGCTGCGGCCGAGAACCGGCCGGCGAGCGGGCGTAAATGCGAAAGAACGCGCGGTCCTCTAGCGAACAGCCGGAAAGCCGGATACGTCCGCCCTCGACGCGATAGACCGGCAGCAGGCGTTCGGCAATTTCGCCGGCACTGGCAGGCTGGCGGGCCGGCACGCCGTTGA
>JBBDYI010000351.1:0-12496 GCA_040901705.1 Pirellulales bacterium
GGGCGTCGATTTACGCGCCCGACGGTTCGTGCGTCGGCACGGCGCACGACGATGGAACTGCCCGCATTTACCTGGAGAAAGCCAAACTCCGCTACCGGATGATGGGGCACGACGGCGGAGCGTTGTGTGTCGCGTTCACGCCCGACAGCAAATACATCGCCAGCGGCGGCGCCGACAAGAAGATTCGCGTGTGGGAAGTCGCCACCGGGCTGTTGCTGTGGGAAATCTCAGGGCACACCGGCGCAGTGACGCGGGTTCTCGCGCCGACCGAGGACACAATCGTCTCGGCCAGCACCGACGGTACGATCCGTTTCTGGCGTCGCGGCGGCGAAGTCGATCCGGCGCTGGCCGAAGTACTCTCTGACGATCCCCGCGTGCGACCGGTCCGAAAGACATCGCTGGCAATTCCAAAAACGGCCGAACTGACCAAATCGCGGTCGCTCATCAAGGACGTGTTCGCCGCGGACTTCGCCAAAGCGACCGACGACAATGGCCGGCGCGGGCTGGCCACCAAGCTGCTCGGTCAAGCCCGTCAACAAGACAACGCCGCGGTCGAGCGTTACGCGGCGCTCGAAGCGGCCCAAGAACTCGCCGTCGAGGCCAAGGCCGTTAAGCTGGCGATCGAAATTGCCGACGAATTCGGTGTCTGGTTCGAAGGCGATCCAATGCCGCGGCTGGTCGAGGTTGCGCAAGGCTTGTCCAAGACGTGCCGCTCGACGCAGGAGCGAACTGTGCTCGCCAAAGCAGCGCTGCAACTCGTCGACGATGCCGCCGCGTCCGACCGCTACGTCGAAGCGTCGCGGATACTGGAAGTCGCCACGTCCGCCGCCGTCGCCTCGCGCAACATGGGTTTGCAGGACGCCGTCAAGGTCGTCGGCGAGCGCATCGAAACGGCCAAGGCCGCGCTCGGCACGTATCAGAACGCCCTGAAGTTGCTCGCCAAGGACTCGACCGACCCGGCGGCGAACCTCGTGGCGGGGCGGTTCTTGTGCTTCGTACGCGGCGATTGGAACAAAGGCGTGCCTCACCTTGCCCGCTCGGGAGACGAAAAACTTCGCAAAGCGGCCGAGAAAGAATTGACCGACCCGGACGGCGTCGACGACTGGGAAGCGCTCGGCGATCTGTGGCAGGCGGCCAGCGACGCGGCGTCGGAGGGCGATCGTGCCGCTTGTGCCGCTGCGGCGGAGTTTTGGTACGCCAAAGCACTGCAAGCGAGCAGTGGACTACGTAAAGTAAAAATCCAGCGGTCGCTGGAAAAGGTCGGGCCGGTGCCGCAGCATCTCAAGCGCCGGGAAACTCAATAGCGGGCCGTGGCGCGAATCGGCGGGCAGTGCATCGGCGGGACGAGGATCGGCGGGACGAGGATCGGCGGGACGAGGATCGACTGTGTATTCGCCTTGAAATCGGCCGGTCGAACCACGATGATACGTTCAGGCGCGTCGAGAGTTTGCTTTCGATTCGCCGCATTGCCCGATCGCCGACTCGCCGCTTTGCCGCCGTCGGTCCCGCCTGGAGACGAAACCGCATGTCGCGCACTGAAACCAGCAGCCGCGCCTGTCGAGAGTTCGATCGCCTCGCGCGCGTCGACCGGCGGAGCGTGCTGACGGCCGGTTTTGGCGGATTGCTCGGCTGTGGGCTCGCTGGCCAGCTTGCTTCACGTTTGCTGGCCGCGGAAAACACCGCTGCCGCCGCGACCGCTAGGACGTCTGGTTTCGGGCGAGCGAAGCGGTGCATCTTTCTGTTCATGTGGGGCGGCCCCAGCCAACTCGACACGTTCGACCTCAAGCCGGATGCGCCCGACAACGTCCGCGGCCCCTTCCAGAGCGTCGCGACGAAAGTGCCCGGCCTGCAAGTCTGCGAGCACTTCCGCCAATTGCCGGCGTTGATGGACAAGGTGGCCGTAATCCGTTCGCTGGGACACGATGACCCGGCTCATCTTTCCAGCGGGCACGCCACGGTGACCGGCCATTTGGCCCCGGTCGTCAACAGCGACAAAGACCCGCCCAGCAGCAAGGATTCGCCGCACCTCGGTTCGCTCGTCAGCCGAATCTTCCCCACGCCGGCGACACTGCCGTCGTTCGTGATGTTGCCGTGGAAAGCGTATCATCCCTCCGCGCCCGGCGGACAGGCGCCCGGGCAGCATGGCGGCTGGTTGGGACCGGCTTACGACCCGTTGCTTGTCGGTGGCGACCCGAACTCGGCCGATTGGCAAGTGCCGGCGTTGCAATTGCAGGATGGCGTCACCGCCGACATGCTCGCCGATCGCTACACGCTGCTCAAGCAACTCGATGCCCAGCGCGCCGCGCTCGATACCGCCGCCGCGGCCGCGCGGATGACCGTCGACCAAGCCAAGGCGGCGGGATTGCTTTCGTCGACGGCAGTCCGCACCGCGTTCGACCTGTCCGCGGAATCGAGCGCCACGCGCGATCGCTACGGCCGCAACATCCACGGGCAGTGCGTACTGCTCGCCCGGCGGTTGGTCGAGCAAGGCGTGCCGGTGGTGAACGTGAACTGGCACAACGACGGCCAGAACTTCTGGGACACGCACGGCAACAACTTCAATCGTCTCAAGAACGATCTCATTCCGGTCGCGGATCGGGCGTTGTCCGCGCTGCTTGCCGATCTCGACGAGCGGGGCATGCTCGACGACACGATTGTGGCCTGGGTGGGCGAGTTCGGCCGCAAGCCGCAGATTTCCAACGGCAGCGGCCGCGAACACTGGCCGTATTGCTACAGCGGTCTGCTGTCCGGCGGCGGCGTTGCCGGCGGAGCCGTTTATGGCGCCAGCGACGCCCAGGCGAACTACCCTGCGGAGAATCCGGTTTCTCCCCAAGATTACGCGGCCACGATCCTGCACGCGCTCGGCGTCGATCGCGGTTTGGCGCTGCACAGCCCGGACGGCCGGCCGCATGCGGTATACGGCGGCAAGCCGATCGAAGCGCTGTTCGCATAGCCGCTATCGGCGACAAGCGCCGACCGCACACGTGGCGGCTTGAAACCCGGTCACCGAGGCTATAGCTTAAGTCGCTCCCACGTTCCTGCTCGGTTCATTCCCATTCGGAGCCGCCATGTCCGCCTCGCATTCCGCCCGCGCCAGCTGGCTCGACGAAGACGCCAATACGCCATTGATCGCCCAACACGCCCAGCGGCTCGACACGTTCATCGCGGCGATGGCCGACGGCCGCATCGACGATGCGGAACTCGCCGAACAGGAATCGCGCGTGGCGGAGCTAATGCGCGAAATCGAGCCGCAGCTTTCCGACGCGCAGCACGAAAAGGTCACCCAATTGCTCTGCGAGTTGACCGCCTACGACGTGATGCAGATGGTGCATTCGATCGGCGCGGCGCGGGCGACAACGGCGTTTCGCGGCTAGCAGCGCTTGGGAACAAGCTCGCCGTTAGTATTGTCCGGTGCCGGTCCAGCCCGGACGCAGCACAACCGCGGGGCCGCCGACGCCCGACCATTCGAACGGATGGACCGAATTGCCGGTCCACGTCGGCGAATACGTTTCATACCACGGATTCGGCGACGCGGTCGGCCGCGTGTTGGAGTAGCCGAACCACTTGCGCGATTCGATCCGCCGCTGGCGTTGCGCCATATGGTATTCGGCGTTGCGGCGAACGATTTCCTTCGGATTGTCGTAGCGTTTGCGTTCCTGCTCGTAAAGCCAGGTCTCCATCGTGGGCGACGGCGAACCGAGCGACGGCGTCGCGTCGCGACGCAGCGTATTGCGGACCGGCGGCTGCCGCACGGTCGCGCCACCTTCCGCCTCTTGGGCGAAGGCCGGGGCCGCGGCAGCCAGCAGAGCGGCGAGAGTCAATGTCAGCGTGAACTTGGTCATGGGAATCGGCTCCACTTGCGGGCGATGAGGAAATGATTCGCGGCGATGCGATGCCAGCACTGCCGGCAGCGTGGCCGAAAGGTTGTGCGCATCCGCTATCCATCGGATTCGGCCGCGCGGAGCCGCGGAGTTTAGCGCGGCTATCGCAGAGATCGTCGAGGCGCGTAGTCTGGGGAGAATGAGCAATTCGCGTCGACGCGGTGGCGGAGAATCGACGAAAGCTAGCGGCGGCACGGCGGTAATCGACGGCCTCGCTCCGCGATCGGCTCAAACCGCCGCCGGATCGAACAGCAACGGAAAGAACTGTCCGGCCATCGTCTCTCCCACAGGAACTGGCGGCACGCCCTCGAGCAGCACGTCGTCGGACGCGGACTTCACGCCGTCGGCAAAGGCGTTGATCACCACCGCCCGCCGCGGCCGATCGGTGCGATTCTCGTACGATCCATGCACCATCAGCGGGTGATGAAACACGGCCTCGCCCCGCTTGAGCTCGGCCGGCACCGGCTTGAATTGGGCCTGCTGTTCTTCGCTGAGCACCGATTGGATCGCGTCCATATCGCCGGCAAGTCCGGTGATCGGCAGCAGCGGCCAGCGGTGACTGCCCGGTATGTAGCAGACGCAGCCGTTGTCTCGCGTGGCGTCGTCGAGCGCGATCCAGCACGTCAGATGGGCGATCGGCTGCGTCCGCGTCCAATACGAATAATCCTGATGCCAGGCCACGACGCCGCCGTGCTTGGGTGGTTTGCAGAAAAGCTGGTCGTGCCAGAACCGGACCTTCCCGCCGAGCAACTGGCTGGCCGCCATCGTGAACGTCGGCGACCACAGGATGTCGTGCAAGCCCGGCCGAGTGCGCCACGCTCCCAGCGCGTGAAACAGCACGGTGTCCGGCGACGCCGATTCGTTCGAGTGATACTCGTAGAACAATTCGTGCCCGTCGCAGTTCGGATCGGCCAGTTCGGCAACCTCGCTCCGCAGCGCCTCGACCTGAGCGTCGTCGAGAATCTTCACGCCCGCCAGATAGCCGTTCTCCTCGTAGAACCGCACCTGCTCGTCGCTGAGCCGATAGCGGTCCCACTCGCCGCGAGTTTTCGGCAGGCGGAACAACGAGCCGACGAGTTCGTGTCGGGTGGAAAGGTCGGTCGACATGGATGCGTTGATTGCTCTGCGATAAGAAAATTAACGTTCGCGGGGTGGTGCGATTAACTCACAACCAACCACGGCACTGTCGTGTGTTGAAACTGGGGCGTATTCTACGGTAGCGATTCGCAGGCGTCCACGAACGAAGGTAGAATGTCGTGATGCCCCGCGCCAGGGTACCGTTTCATCGGCCCGTCGGGAAAGTCTCCATACTAGGTCGGTTTTTCCGTCGGTCTCGCTATAATGCGAACATGCGAGACAACTTCCGAACAGTCGGCGAACACGGCATGCGCCGCGTCGCCCGCTTCAATGGGCGGTTGGTGTTGTGCGCCGCGCTGCTCTTTGCGTTGGTCGGCGTTTTTGCTTTCGATGAGCCGCTTGCGAATCGCATGTTTGGATGCGTAGTGTTTTTGCTGCTGGCCTATATCGCATGGCGAAATGTTCGCTGGGGAAGAGGCAAAGCTTGATGTTCGAAAAGCAGCCACTGGCACCACGATTTGGTGCGCATCATCACCGATTCGATTGATTCTCTAACGCTCCACAAGACGAAACAACTATGAACATTTCCGAAAACAGCCGTCCCGTATTCCTCGCAACAAGCCTTTTCAGTCCCCGCGGCCTCGGCGTAGTTCAAGCAATCGCGTTGACCTGCGCCGCATTGATTTGCGTTGGCATTGCGGCCGACACGGCCGCGGCTCGCGAGCCCGACCAACTCCTGTTCCTCTGGCCCGACGGCGCACCCGGCGCGAAAGGCACCGCCGACGGCGATCGCCCGGAGTTGATGGTTTATCTCGCTCCGGCCGACAAGACTACCGGCGCGGCCGTTGTCGTTTGCCCCGGCGGCGGCTACGGCCATTTGGCGATGGACCACGAAGGCCGCCAGATCGCCGATTGGTTCAACTCGCTCGGCGTCTCGGCGTTCGTGCTCAAGTATCGCCATCGCGCTAGCGGAGCCGGCTACGGCCACCCCGCCCCACTCGACGACGCTCAGCGAGCGATTCGCACGGTCCGCAGCAAGGCCGACGAGTGGAAAGTCGACGCCAAACGGCTCGGCATCATGGGCTTTTCCGCCGGCGGTCACTTGGCCTCGACCGCCGCCACGCACTTCGACGACGGCAAAGCCGACGCCGCCGATTCGACGAATACCGATCCGATCGACCGCCAAGGCTGTCGGCCCGACTTCGCCATTCTTTGCTATGCCGTGATCACGCTCGACGACGCCCATACGCACCAAGGGTCGAAGAAGAACCTGCTCGGGCCGGAGCCGGACACCAAACTGGTCGAACTGCTGTCGAACGAAAAGCAAGTCACCGACAAAACGCCGCCGACATTTCTGTGGAGCACCGGCGACGACGGCGCGGTGCCCGTCGAGAACAGCGTGTTGTTCTATCTCGCACTCCGCAAAGCGAAAGTCCCAGCCGAACTACACGTCTACGAACACGGCCCACACGGCGTTGGGCTGGCCAAAGACTTGCCGGGCGTGTCGGCCTGGCCGGAACAATGCGCGACGTGGCTGCGGCAGCGCGGAATTCTCAAAGGGGCTGGGGGCTAGCAGCAGGGGGCAAGAGTAGCGGCACGCGGGAGGGAATGCCTGCGGCACTCGCCATTCACGATTCACCACTTACCATTTTTATTCTTGAATGCCCCCAACGCCCGCCGAGCTTGGCTACTACTATCCCGCGGAATGGACGCCGCATGTGGCGACGTGGATTTCGTGGCCGCATAATCCCGCCACGTGGCCCGACAAGATCGAGCCGGTGCCGGCCGTGTTCGCCGCATTCGTTCGCGCTGTGGCGGCGCACGAGCCGGTCCATATCCTCGCCGGCCGCGAAAGCGTGATGCGACAGGCCCGCGAGCTGGTCGGCAGCGTGCCGAACGTGACGCTCCAGGACATTGCGACGAACGACGCCTGGATTCGCGACTACGGCCCGCTGTTTCTCACCAGCCGCGACGATCGACCGCCGGCGATGGTCGACTTTCGCTACAACGCCTGGGGCGGAAAATATCCGCCGTTCGATCTCGACGACCGAGCCACCGCGAAGATCAACGACATGCTCGGCATGAAGCGGTTTGAGCCGCTCATCATCCTCGAAGGCGGCTCGATCGACGTCAACGGCCGCGGCGCGCTGCTCACCACCGAGTCGTGCCTGCTCAACCCCAACCGCAATCCGCACCTCGATCGCGGGCAAGTCGAACGCTACCTCGCCGACTACCTCGCCGCTACCCACGTCATCTGGCTGCACGGCGATATGGCCGGTGACGACACCGACGGACATATCGACCAACTCGCCCGCTTCGTCGACGAGTGGACCGTCGTCGCGATGGTCGAGGAAGACCGGTCCGACGAGAACTACGAACCGCTGCAAGAAAACTGGCGACGGCTGCAACTGGCGACCGATCAAGACGGCCGCCCGCTCACCATCCTGCCGCTCCCCATGCCGCGGGCGAAATATCACGACGGCCAGCGCTTGCCGGCCAGCTATGCGAACTTCTACATCGCCAACGGCGGCGTCGTCGTGCCAACGTTCGACGACCCGGCCGACGCCGTAGCCATCCAAACGCTCGCCCGCTGCTTCCCCACTCGGCGAATCGAACCGATCAACGCCATCGATCTCATCTGGGGCTTGGGCGCGTTTCACTGCATGACGCAGCAGCAGGCGGCGTGCTGATCGCCGCCCGCGAAGTTGCCGCTTGACAAGCAGATTCATCCCGGCGGCACAGTCATCCATCGGCGTTTACGGCCCGCGGCAAACGTCAGGCAGGCCAGGTAGGCGCGGATGTCAATCGATGGCGTGCCTACGAAAAAACGCCACGCGGCCGCTTGCGGCGCGCGTGGCGTGCGATGGATGGGATACGATTTCCGTTGCCCGGCGCGATCAAACGTCGAGCGTGTAACCCTTGCGATATTCCGGCTTGATGACGTGGGCGACTTCCGGAGCGTTCTTGGCCTTGAGTTCCTTGGCGTCCCACTCGATCTTCTTGCCGGGTTCGTCCTTTTCCGGAGCGGCCCACACGGCCAGGTTCCCCAGCAGGATCGTCTCGGCGAGCGGGCCGGCGTAGTCCGGGAAGTTCGACATCGCCTGTTCACCGCCCTTGATCGCGCGGGTCCACTCATCGAAGTGTCCAGGCGACTTCGGATAATCGGCGGCTTCCTTTTCGGGCCCGCCCAGCACGGTGAAGTCGGCTCCGTAGTCGTCGGGCGAGTAGATCTTCCCCTTTTCGCCGACGATCAAGGCGCCGCTTCCCTTGAGGTTGATGCCCTCCAACAATTCCTTCGGCGGACGCGTGCCGCCGTCGTACCACGTAAACGTCAAAGCCGGTCGGGCTTCCGTCGCGCCGAACTCGAACGTGATGACGGACCGCTTCGGATAGCTGTCGCCGTTGTGGCCCGACGTGGTGGCTTGCACCGAGATCGGATCTCGCAGTCCCAAGCCCATAAACGGCATGTTTACCGTGTGGCAAGCCATGTCGCCCAAGGCGCCAGTGCCGAAATCCCACCAGCCGCGCCACGCGAACGTGTGATAGCCGTCGGCATACGGCCGTTCCTTCGCCGCGCTGAGCCATTCATCCCAGTGCAACCGCTCGGGCGGCTCCTTCGCCGGCGGGCGCTCGCCGCCTTGCGGCCAAATCGGACGGTTCGTCCAGATGTGAACTTCGTGAACGTTGCCGAGAATTCCCTTTTTCAGCAGCGCCGCCGCGTGGCGCAGGCCCGACTCCGCGGTTCCCTGATTGCCCATCTGCGTGGCGAGCTTCTTTTCGCGGGCGACCTTACCCATCAAGCGGGTTTCGTAGATCGAGTGCGCCAGCGGCTTCTGGCAGAAGCAGTGCATGCCCATCCGCATCGCCATCAGCGCGGCCGGAGCGTGCGTGTGGTCCGGCGTGCTGACCGTCACCGCATCGATGTTCTTGGCGTTTTCTTCGAGCATCTTGCGGAAGTCGTAATACGTCTTTGCGCCCTCGAAACGCTTGCTTCCGGTGCCAAGGGTTTTATCGTCGACGTCGCAAATCGCCACTACGTCGCCGCGACGACCGGCATCGTCCGAATCGCTCGATCCTTTGCCGCCGACGCCAATGCACCCGAAACGGATCTTCTCGTTCGGCGATTTGCTTTCTTGGGCCTGCAATCCCGCGGCGGCAAAGTAGCCGGCCCCGATCGTAGCGGCCGTGGTATGCATAAACCGACGGCGATGGACTTTGTTCGACATAGTTCGCGCGCTCCTCGATAGTGGTCTGAAGAAGGTGGGATAAATGGTTGGCAGGAACCGCGCGAAGCCGGTACGGCGTCGGCCGCGATCTTTTTCGTTACGCAGCCAATCGCAATTTGGGTCGTCGAGCGGCCAGAATCGCTTTACGATAGCGACCTTGCGGCGTCGACGCAAGTTTTTCCGTCAAAAGGTTTTGGGCGACGCGACGCCGCGAACCAGGGCGACAGTCGCGACCGACCGCCCCGCTCGTTGTCCGCCGCCCCAGCCGCGAGTAGAATGCCGAATAATCCCCCAATCTGGACGGGCCGTCCGGCGGTACGCACATGGAATCGCAGACTTTAACGGCGAAGGAGCGTCAACATCTTGAGGAAATCCTCGACCAGTTCGATCGGGCGCTGAAGGACTGCCGGTCGGGGAGCTTGCCATCGGTCGAAGATTTTCTCGGCGCGTATCGCGGCAACCAGCTCGAATATCTCCGCAAAGAGATGGACCTCGTCTGGCGCGAAGTGGTCCGCGGCGATTACGTCAAGATTCGCCGCCTCGGCGGCGGCGGCATGGGCGAGGTCTTTCTCGCCCGGCATGTAGCCTTGGGACGCGATTTCGCGCTTAAGGAAATCAAGCTCGAATGCTTGCGGCACAGCGATCGCGCGGAGTTCGAAAAACGCTTCCGCCGCGAAGTCGAAGCCTGCGGCCGGCTCGAACATCATCCGAATCTGGTCAACGTCACCAACACCGGCGCGAGCGACGACGGCGTCCCGTATCTGGTGATGGATTACATCGAAGGCCTGGACCTTAAGCAGGTCGTCGAACGTTGCGGTTCGCTGCCGTCGCCCGTCGCGGCGCGGATCATCCACGACGCTGCGGCGGGCCTGGCTCATGCCCACGAAAAAGGCCTCGTCCACCGCGATATCAAGCCGTCGAACATCATGATCTCCAAGCACGGCGTGGTGGTCGTGCTCGACCTTGGCCTGGCTCGGGTCATTGAGTCGGACCGTCAGGCGTCGGTCGTTTCGATGCCCGGTCTGGTCGGCAGTTTCGACTACATGTCGCCGGAGCAGTGCCGCGAGGAAGAACACGTCGATGCGCGGGCCGACATCTACGCGCTCGGCTGCACGTTGTACTTTCTCCTCGCCGGTAGCCCGCCGTTCGCAGAGGCCAAATCGATCTTCCAAAAGCTCAACGCCCACCAGCAAGACGCGCTGCCCGAGTTGAAGCGCGACGACGTCGATCCCGTGTTGCTTCAAGCGCTGCAGCGGATGACGGCCAAGGACCGCGACGAGCGGTTTGCGAGTTTGGGGGAAGTTGTCGCGCTACTGCGGCCGCTGGCCCGCGACGCGCAGCTCGACGTGCTGGTGCGGCACTCGCCCGAACGAATTCGCGACACGACGGAGTCCGAAAGCCATTCGACCGTGGCGTATCAGACTCGTAAGGTCGTGCATACGATGCTTGCCGGTTCGCTGACCGCCCGCGGGGGCGACGCCTCGGCCGGCAGTTCGCGATTCGGCTCGGCGACGCGGGTGATCCGGCGACAATTGACGCGGCGGCGGTTTCTCGTCATCGGCGGACTGGCGGCGGTCGGCGCAGCGACGGCGGGCGGGATCGTCTGGTCGCGGCGAAACTCCGCGGCGGCCGATTTTCTCGGCACGTTGCCGGGCCTCAACGGCCATTGGTGGTTTAAAGAAGTTCCTTGGCTGCTGCCGGACGTGCGGTGGCATCTGTCGCAGTCGCTGGGTTTCTGGTCGACCGGCACAAACGAACTGCGCAGCGCGGCGGAAGCGGACGACGTTCCCGCGTTCTACACGGCGCTCAAGCAGCGGATCGCGGAAGTCTACCGCGAGTGGCCGGAAGAAACGGCGACGCGATTCGGTCTGCTCAAGACGTTCGATCCCGAGAAGCTTTCCGAAGAGGCGGTCAACGACGCCGTCGCCCAGATATCGGGCCGCCTGACCGAAAAGCAGTCTCAGTCGGAACTCGACGCAACCGAGTGGCACCTGCTCGGCGTGATGCGCCATCACGCCGACGACTTCGAACAAGCAGCGGCGGCGTACGATTCTGCGCTCGGCGCGTATCAGATCGATGGCAATTACGGCCTGGCCGCGTTATGCCTGACCGATTGGGGGCAGATGCGGTTGCAGCAAAATAAGCCCGTGCTTGCGCAGGAGAAATTCAGCCGCGCGCGCGAGCTGATCTTTCAACAATCGCAAACCTCGCGAGAAGTCTTGCGGCTGTTCGAGTTGGACGCATTGTGCGGCGAGGCCGACGCACACCGCAAATATGGCAATTGGGATGCGGCTCAGCAAAGCCTGCAACTGGCCATGCCCCTGGCCGAATCGCTGCCGAAAGATCACCCCATGCGGGCCGTGTTTCACGAGCGCTGCGGCTGGTATCACCTCGACGTGTGGCGCGTCGATCGGGCGAAGCAAGAATTCCGCGAGGCGCTGGCGATTCGCAAGCAGAACGGCCGCGACGGCAACGACCTCGCGCTGCACTTCGAGTGGTGGAACCGCCAGGGACAGGCGATGGTCGATTTTTATCTCGACGAAGCGGCCGCCAGCGCCGCCGCGCTCAAGAGTCTGCTGCCCGCGGGCATCGAGGCCAATTCTCAGACTTACACCGATCGGCAAATGCGGGAACTTCGCCGCCGCCAGCCAAACCTGCTCGAACGGTTGGCCGATGCCGAGTGGATCGACCCGGCGACGCGGCAAGACGCCGTCGCGGACTTGACCGACACGATTCGCGTCGCCGAAAACGACCACTTTCGCGACGACGGTCGGTGGTGGATCCTGATTCGGCTCAAGTTCAAGCTGGCAGTCTTCGAGGCGCTCATCGGCAAGCCGGCCGAGGCGAAAAAACGCTTCGACGAGGCCGAGAAGGAGGCGAGCGAATTTCAGCAGGAGTCCGCCGCTGCGAATTCGACGCGCACCGGCCGGCCCGGTCGCCCGCCCGGCTTCGACGCGACGCAGAGAATCACCGATGCGTGTCTCGATTGTCTGGCCGCCGACGACAATGTGAAATCGGCCGGTTTCGAGCGGCTGATCGAACAATACAAGCGCGATCCCGCTACGGTTACCCCGGATGAACTGAAATTGCTGCTGCTCGTCGGCCAGTGCTTGCTCGAGCGGGCCGACGGATCGACGGACGTCGACACACAGCGTAAACTCGCAGCAGAGATGGTCCGTCAGTGTACAATCCGTGCTAGAGGAAAACCGGTCGGTGAGGAAGAATCGGACGCTTGGCGACTACCGAAACTGTTCGAGCATTATCGCAGCATCACGGCCAAGTACGTCGGCTAAGCTTCGTCGCTTCGTAGGG
>JBBDYI010000352.1:0-6994 GCA_040901705.1 Pirellulales bacterium
TGATCTGACTGGTGGCGATCCAATACTGCACGTCCGCCAGCGCTTCCGGATCCTTCGTGCCGGCCACCAGCGGCGCGAGCTGCTCGATCGCCGCCGCATGTTTGTCCGCGAGCAACAGCGTGTATCCCAAGCGGCGTTGCCACTGCGGCTTGTCGCGGTGGTCGCCGTACTTGGCGATCAAGTCGCGAAACTGTTTCTCCGCGGCAGCGAAATCGCGGAGCAGAAGATTCGACTCCGCCAGCACGGCCGCGGCCTCGGCCACCAGCGTGTGTTCGGCGTGCCGTTTGAGGAATTCGGCCGCAAGTGCTTGCGCCTGTTTCGGATCGTCGGCTTTTAGCGAAGCATAGGCCGCCATGAAACGTCCGTCGGCGGCCAGCGGATGCTCGGGGTACGCCTGGACCAGCGCGAGATAAGCGTCGACGGCCTGCTTGTGCTTGTCGTCTTGATCGAACGTGGCGTCGGCCCGGTCGAGAAGCAGTTGGGGTTCCCATTTCCCGCCCTTGGCGGCGGCAAGCGCCTTGTCGGCGACCGCGGCGGCTGCGGCGGGATTCTTTTCGCGCAGCAGACAGCGGGCCGTCAAATGCGCCGCTTCCGCAGCCAGATCCTTGTTCTCGGCTCCGAGTAGCACAGCCATCGCCGCCCGCGCTTCCGGGAATTTCTCCACCAGCAGCAACGCCTTGCCGGCGTTCATTTGGGCGTTGGCGGCTTGCGGCGATTGGGGAAACCGTTTGGGGATTTGCAAATAGAGCGTCGCCGCTTCGTCGAATTCCTTTAGCTCGTACGCACAAGATGCTTGCTGCAGGAGCGCTTGATCGGCTTGGGCGAACCCTTCGATCGCGGCGGCCTTGGCGAACAGCGGTTTGGCTTCGGCGAACTGTTTCTGTGCGAGCAACGTCTCGCCGCGACGGAGCGTGACGTCGGCGGCCAGATCGTGCGTCGCGTAATCTTTGAGAAACTTGTCGTAGGCCTTGCCGGCCGCGGCGGGATCGCCAAGTTCTTCCAGCGCGAAACCCAAGCCGTACAAAGCGCTCGGCACAAGCTCGCTCTTGGGATGCTCGTCGATGAGCATTTCGTACGCCTTGACGGCTTCGGCCTTGCGACCGGCGGCGTAATGGGCCTCGGCGTTATAGTAAAGTGCCTGCGGAGCGTGCGGCGACTTGGCGAACTTCGTCGCCACGGTTCCCAGCGCCGCCGCGGCCTTGGTCAGGTGATCGCCGCGGGCGGCGGCGTCCTTGGAGTTCTGGCCCAGGTGATAGTGCGCGAGGCCCAGAAACAAGTACGACTCGGCCGCCAGATCGAAATTCGCGCCCCCGGCGGCCAGCGCCTTTTGAGCGGCGGCGACCGTCTCGTCGTACTTCTCTTGTTTGAGATTGCAAACGGACAGATAGTGCCACGCCCGCGGAATGTACGGGTCTTCGGGAAACCGTTTGATGAAGTCGACGTATTCGTCGGCCGCCAGGCCATACTTTCCGGCATTTTGCAGATTCGTGGCATCGGTAAATTGCAGCGCCGCCTCTTCTGACGACGGCGCGGGCGGCTTCTTTTCGCCTTGGCCCTGCGAGTAGCTTGCGGCGGGAAAAGCCAGCAAAGCGGCAACGGCGACAACTATGCCGGTGCCCGCGGTCCGCTTGGATAACGGGAAATCGCGCAAAACGGAGCGGGCCAGGGCCGAAACGCCGGTCAGGCAACTGCGAAGGCAATCATTCATCACCGAAGACCTCATCCGAATCCGAGATTCGTCCAAATATCAAGCCGCCTGGCATCGCGCCCGACTCGCGTCGTCGCCGGCCGACGAAGCCCATTATCGCCGCGGTCGCCATTCATTTCCAGAACTCCGCGTGCCGCGATCCACGTAACGATCAAGGTTACGTTCCCCACGTCGCTGCGCGCGAACCGTACGGGTGGAATGCCGCGTGTCGGACGTGGGCACAGCCATGCAAACGGATGCCGCGCCGCCTTTTTTTCGCAAGAATCTCTGTTCCGAGAGAAAACTCGTTTCACCAAGGCGACGGCCAGAGAGGGACGTAGAGACAATGACCGCAAGCCGCGTTTCGTTAGCGTCGGAATCGCCACAATTCTCGGCGATCCTACCCGATGGCGATCTGTCCGCGACCCGACAGCGACAGCGGACCGTTCTGCGGCCAAAACTACGTTTCGGTTCAACGCGGCGGGAGTATTCGCGCCAAGCAAGATTGCCCGATAAAAACCGGTAGGGGTTCGCCTCCTATCATTCCGCGCGATCGGCCGTTACGCGTCGTCCGGTCCCTGCGGACCCGCTTCGTCCCCGTCGACCGATCGGGCGACACACGCCGCCACCGCCAGATCGCCGGTCACGTTGAGCACCGTGCGGCACATGTCCAGCAGCCGGTCGACGCCGAGGATGATGCCGATGCCCGCCGCCGGCACGTCGAACTGCTGCATCAACACGACAATCAGTGGAATTGATCCGCCCGGCACGCCCGCCGTGCCGATGCCGGCCAGGATTGCCATCAAGACGACCTGAATCTGATCGGCCAGCGACAACTCGACGCCGAAAACCTGGGCCAGGAACAGTATCACCACGCCCTCATAGAGCGCGGTGCCGTTCTGATTGCCGGTTGCGCCGACGGTGAGCACGAAGTTGGCGATCTTGGGCGGCAGTTTCAAGTCGTACTTGGCGACGCGCAGCGCCGTCGGCAGCGTGGCGTTTGACGACGATGTGCCGAACGCCACGACCATCGCCTCGCGGACGCCGCGGAAAAACACCATCGGCCGCATCCGGGCGAACGCCCAAATCACCACCGGGTAGACCACACACAGATGAATCGCAAACCCGGCCATCGCGGTGACGACAAACCAGAACAGCGTCACCACGATATCGATGCCGAGTTGCGCGGTGATCGAAAACACCAGACAGCCCGCGCCGTAGGGGGCGAGCTTCATGGCGAACGAAATCACCGCCATCGAAACGGCGAACAGTCCTTCCAGGCCGGCGACGAGCGTCTGCCCCTTCTCGCCGACGCTGGACAGCGCGATGCCAAAGATCAGCGAGAAGACCATCACGGCCAACATGCCGTTGCCCTTGCTCGTGCCGTCGAGCGCGCCGACCATTTCTTGCAGCGGGTTTTCCGGCAGCATGTCGACGAGCGTGTCGACTGTCTTCTTCTTGGACTCGGCCTTCTTGACGTTTTCGTCGGTCTTGCCGGCGTACTTTTCTTGGAGTTGCGCCTGTTGCTCGGGATCGAGCGTCTTGCCCGGCTCAAAGGTGTCGACGAGCACGACGCCGATAATGACCGCGGCGATCGAGAAGATCCCGGTGAAAAACAGCGTTCGCAAACCGACGCGGCCCAGTTGCCGCAAATCGCCAAGCTCGACCACAGCCAGCGAAAGCGCCGAAAAAACCAGCGGCACCACGACCATGAACATCAGCCGCAGAAATACCTTGCCGACCGGATCGGCGACGTTCTCGGCGACCCACGTCACGTTCGCGGCGGCCTCGGGCGAGTCCGATTGTCCGGCGACGTAGTTGGCGGCGAGACCCAGCGACGCGCCGAGCACCAGACCGATGAGGATTTTCGTGTGCAGCGGGATGCCGCGCTTCTCGGTCGGTCGCTCTTCCATGCGATGAGATTCCTGTACTTTGCAATTAACGCTCAGCGAGCGGTTCGCTACACCTCGAAAATGCGCCGCACATCACAAGCGAATCCCGGCAACACATCGCCGCCGTCGAGTGTTTCATTTGACACCAACGTCGATCGTTTGCCACCGGCAAGATAAACGGTCACGGTCTTCTTCGCCCCATGGACGACCCAAACGACACGCGCTCCACAGCCGATCCAATGGCGTGCCTTTGCTTCGACGTCGGAGGCACGATCGCTTGGCGAGACGATTTCGACTGCGAGATCCGGAGCACCCTCGACGAACCGTGGACATCCGGTCGCCGGTATACGGTCGCTCCGTACGACGGCGATATCAGGCGCCAGGACCGTATCCGGGTTGCGAGCAATTACAAACCCGACGTCTCCGCTGGCGAGTCGAACGGCACAGTCCTTTCTTGCGAAATCCATTAGCAGCGAGCCGAGATGAATCATCAGCGCGCCGTGATCGAACCCGCATGGTGACATTTCCCTGATTTCTCCTGCCACGAGTTCGAGTCGGCGCCCTTCGTTGGGATACGAGAAGAACGTTTCGGCCGTCATCGCCGGAGCGGTTGCAAAGTCGCCTGCATTGGGCGTGATGTTGGCGTCATGTCCGGTAGCCACGACGGATTTCTCCCGTTTCGGTCAACACGTTGAAAACGTCCAAGAGCTACTAAAACCCCAAACCCTTCGTCGCCAGCTTGATCCGCAGCAGATACATATCCGCCGTGATGTACAGCGTCGAGCCGTCGTCGCCGAAGCCGCAGTTGGCCGTGGCCTCGCCGGTGTCGAGCCGGCCGAGCGGTTTGCCTTCGGCTGTGAGAATCCAGACGCCGCCGGGGCCGGTCGCAAATAGATTCCCCTTGGCGTCGACCTTCATCCCGTCAGGCAATCCGGGATTTTTCTCGCCGACTAACTCGGTCACGTCGTGAATCACCTTGCCTTTGCCGAGCGTGCCGTCGTCTTTGACGGGAAACGCCTTCCAAATCGCCAGCTTCGGATCGCTGTTGGCCACATAAAGCGTTTTCTCGTCCGGCGAAAATGCAATCCCGTTCGGCCGCGTCATTTCCTTGGTCAACAACGTCAGCTTGCCGTCGCTCTTGGCGACGCGATACACGCCGCACCAGTCCAACTCCCGGCCCGGATCGTCGTATTGCTTGGGCAGGCCATACGGCGGATCGGTGAAGTACAGATCGCCGTTCGACTTGTAGACCAGATCGTTTGGGCTGTTGAGCCGCTTGCCTTCGTACTTCGCGGCCAGGATCGTCCGCTTGCCGTCTGCCTTGCCGCCGGCGAAACGCTGGATGACGCGATCGCCATGGGCGCAGGTGACGAGATTTCCCTCGCTGTCGAACGTCAAACCGTTCGTGCCCGGCTCGCCGCCGGTGAATTCAGCCTCGCCCGTGTAGCCGGCCTTCTCGCGAAACACACTGATGCCGCTGGTCGGCTGCCACTTGACGATTTGATTGCGCGGGATGTCGGAGAACAGCAGATACCCGCCTTTTTTCGACCACACCGGCCCCTCGGACCACTCGAAACCGTCGGCCAGCCGCTCCATCTTGGCTTCTTTGGGGATGATGGCGTCGAGCGCCGCATCGAGCCGCACGATCTTGCCGTGTGCCGCGTATGTTTTTTTCGCGGCGGCGTCTTGCTCTTCGCCGCATGCGTTTGCCGCTAACGTCCAACTTGCCGCCAAGACAACGATCCACGTCAATGAATTCATCGCGTCGTTCTCCCAAGTTAACTTTGCAGGGTCGTCGACTCCGCCGAAATTCATCCACCACCGGCCGAAATGGCCGATCGAACGGGCCTGTCCAACGTGCCCCTCGATTCGGTTATCATAACCCGACGGATGCCAGAAAACGACCCTGGCAGAGCACGCTCGAAGTAGGCGGGCGGTTACGACTCGCGCCGGGCAATCGCCGCGTTCGATTCTCCCTCGTCATTCGGTATAGTACATAGGGTCTATCCCAAAACGGCAGAATTCGGTTTCTGGATAAGCGCTTCATCATCTATCGCTGCCGCAATCGCCACCCGTTGCCCGTTGCTCTCGTGCTGTTTACCTGGTTACGCCGCCGTCGCCGCAAGAAACTGCTCGCCGCGGCGTTCCCGGCAGAGTGGATCGACCATCTCGCCGCGCACGTGCCGCATTTTGCCTCGCTCGACGCCGCCGAACGGGCAAGGCTCTTCGACGACGTTCGCATCTTCATCGCCGAGCGCCATTGGGAAGGTTGCGGCTCGCTGTCGCTCAACGCGGAAATTCAAGTCGCCATCGCCGGCCAGGCGTGCCTGTTGACGCTCGGTTTTGTCGAAGGGCCGGATCTGTTTCGCCGTGCGACGACGATTCTCGTCTACCCTGCCGGCTATCGCGCACCGGACGAGACGGCCATCGGCGGCCAGATGACGCTGCACGGGGAAGTCGCTCGATTGGGCGAAGCGTGGCATCGCGGCCCGGTTGTGCTTTCGTGGGAAGACGCCCGCGCCGGCGGAACGTATGCCGGCGACGGCCACAATCTCGTGTTCCACGAATTCGCCCACGTTTTGGATATGCTTGGCGGCGACTCGGCCGACGGCGTGCCCCCGTTGGCCGACCGCAAGATGGCCGCCGCGTGGCGCAGCGTGATGAACCGCGAGCTTGAGCGTCTGCACCGGGCCGCCCGTCAGGGCCGCCGCTCGCTGCTGGACGAATACGGCGCGGAAAGCGAAGCCGAATTCTTCGCGGTGGCCACGGAGTGCTTCTTCGACGCTCCGCTGGAAACGCGGCGGGAGTACCCGGAACTCTACGACCTTCTCAATCAGGTCTATCGCCAAGACCCGGCCGGCCGGCTCGAGCGGCGGATATAGGCGGCGGCGAGCGCCTCAATCTCTTGAACCGGCAAGAGCTCATTCCAAAACCGAATTCTGTAGGAGGCGAATCCTTTCGCCGAAAGCACTGCCGAGTGATTCATTCGGCGAAAGGATTCGCGTCCTACAGTTCTGGGATAAGTACTAAGCCGGGTTTTCGCCGTAACATTCGCACGGCGTGTGCGCTTGATTATTCAGGCGACGACCGGAGCCCACCCGCATCGATCACGTCGCGTTCGTCGACGAAGTGAACGGCGAATTCATGATGCTCGGCGGCAACCAGCGCGGCGCGGGTGGAGGAATCGCGAACCAAGTGTCGTCGCGAACGTTGCCGCGCGGTTCGGTGCGTCACTACCGCTGGCCGAAGGGAAAGTAGGCCCGCTTGGAAATCGAGTGACGACGCGCTGGGATCGATGAATGCAGCGAGGTGAATGCATCGAAGTGGCGCACCGGTGTTCTGGCCTCTGGCTAAATCGGAAGGTTTACGCACCAAACCGAAAAAACGGCCGGTTTGCGGGGCTTTATTTTCCCGG
>JBBDYI010000352.1:7004-12461 GCA_040901705.1 Pirellulales bacterium
AACACTACGAAGGCCCGTCGCATGGCGTCCGATGGCCATGCGACGGACTTCGGCTTCGCTGCGCTACTGATCGTTGGTCAGCTCCGGAGGCGAGAGCTTACCGGCGATTTCGTTGAAAGCGCCGAGCAGGTCGGCCTCCATCTGAGCGATGCTCGTGCCGCCGGGCACAACGACGCAGATGCCACCGCTGGCGTTGGCGATCGCCTGCATCGGCGTGATGTCGGCGCCGGAACCGACGCACAACGTGTGGATGATGACGTCGTCGTCGATCAACTGTTTGGCTTCGTACAGCGTGTACTGCACCGCTTTGTTGCTCGTCGAGTAATCCGAGTCGCCGTCGTTGTCCAGGTCGGTCATGCTCGTCCAGTCAAAACCGCCGGGCAGCGACCAACCGCTGGGATACACGTTCGCCAGACCGTCGGTCATCAACACGACCACCTTCTTGGCGTTGACGCGAGCCTTCTGGTCGAACAACGAATGGGCTTCCTTCAGGCCCAGACCGATCGCCGTCGTGTTGTCGTAATGGCTGGCCTGCTTTTGCGACTGGATGGTGTTGATGGCGGAGATGTTATAGGTCAGCCAATCGGTTCCCAGGCTGACCGCCGTTCCGTTCGACGTGCCGGTGTTGTCCTTCTCGATTCGGGCCGTCTGGGCGTAGATTACCAGACCGAGGCGGTCGTTGTAGTTCAGGTCGTCGACGAAATTGCAGAATTGCGTGGTGCCGAGCTTGAGGGCGTGCGTCGGATAGTGCGGCGTCTTCCACAAGTCGGGCGTCTGGCTGTACTTCGCACGGTTGGTCAACAGGTAGTTAGCGAACGTCAAGCCGCCGTACTTCTTCGTGTACCCGGCGGACTTGCATTGCGAGTCGGACTTGACGTAGCTGAACCACGTGTCCCAATTGACGCTGTAGGGTCCATAGGTTCCGCTCAGGCCGAACACGGACTTGATCGTGGCGGTATCGTCCATGAATCGTTCGCCGTAGTTGGAACTGCTATAGCCGGTTCCGGGAGCGGTCGTACTATTCGTGCCCGACTTGACCCATGCGCGGTCGATGCGGCGCGAGGAATTCGAGCTGTTCGGGTAGAATTTCCCCGAGGTCCCGCTCAGACCCGAATGCATGTACTCGCTACCGTTGTCGAAACGCAGAATCACGTTCGTCAGATTCGACGTCGACGTGACGTCCACATAATTCTTTCCTGTGCCGGCGTCGGCGCCGAACGTGACCGAGATATGCGGGATGGTGCCGCTGGCAGCCTGACCGTCGACGGTCAGGAATTGCGTGGCGGCCGGCATCGTGCCCATGCCCGGCGTGGTAAGCGTGTTGTAAATATTGAGCATGTTGGCTTCGACGGCCGACTGACCGAGCGAGCCGAATGCATTGAACGTGCTGTCGTCGTTCATCGAGCCGGAATAGTCGAGCACCAACGCGATTTCGCGTGGTTTCACGTAGCTCGTCGCCTGAACCAACAGATCCTGCGAATAGCGACCGAACACCCAAGCGAACGCCAACGGCAGTCGTCCGTCGGGTTGCGAAGTGTCGGATCCGTCGCGGTGCGCTACCACGCGGACCGCGTTGTACGGGGTCTCGCCCCACGTGATACTCCACGAACCGCTGGCCTCGTCGAAGATGCGGCGGCCGAATATCACGTCGCGCTCAGGGTCCAGGTACACGCCGTTCTTGGCGGCGATTTCGACGGCCTTGGTGCGAGCCGATTCGGCCGCGGCCGTCGCGGCGTCGCCGCCGCTTAGGCCGTTTGTGCCGGCGTTGGCCACGGCTTGCGTCACTTCCTGGGCCGCCGCCAGCGAAGCGGAGTCCACGGCCGTCTGCATACGGGATTGTGTCAGCGAGATCGTTCCAATGTCGACCGAGAGAGCGATGAATCCGATGATCAAGATCATCGAAATCGCCGTCATGACGAGGACGACGCCTCGGCGCGGGGCGTTGTGAAAGACACGGTTCATGAGGCACCTCCGAAAAGCTGGCATTGTGCTCGATGGCGTTTGGTGGCTCCTCCGTGAACGTGGCTGACCGCATCAAAGCGGAGTCAGGGCCGAAAACGCGGCCGCGTGGGATTGCTTACTTGTGGTAATTCCGGAATGTGGCCTGGGCCACGATGATCTCAGTCGGAACGAAATACGCCAGCACCTGTTGTGGGCATTGCGACACCGACGAATACGGGATCGACACCTTTACCTGAAAGTTCTTCAAGTGGTTGTTGGGGTCTTCGAAGTTAAACGGCACCGGAGTCCCGCCGTCGTCGGGAACCGAAAGGATCTCCACGTCGGCAAGGCCGGTGGGGATTCCGCTGGCTTCGAGATAGTTGGTCACGTCGGCCACGATCTTGTCGTTGGTCGTTTCCCCGTCGGGGATGAAACCCTGCTTGTCGGTCGCGCCGAACCGCGCGCCTTCGCGAACGGCCGTCGTCAGAACCTGAAAGACTTCCAGCGCTCGGCCGACCTCGATAACGCCGAACACCAGTACGAACAGCATCGGCAAGCAAACGGCCAATTCGATGGTCGCCGAACCGCGTCGTTGGACGCGGCGCCGTCGTCGGAGATTCGTTGACATGGAATACCTCGTAGTTTGGAAGTGCCGAAGCCGGCGAGCGTTTCGGATTATTCGTGGCGCATCACGGCCTGGCCCGAGAGCGTCAGGTCGTGGACGTATGTATGCCAAAAACCGCTGGGAAACAGGCTGATCGAGTTGTACGGGACCGTGATCCGCACGATGAACAGATTCCGAGCGTCAATGTCTTCGACTTCAACGTCCGACAGATTGTCGTAATTCGTCGGCACCGTGCCGGCCGAGTCGAACGTCGAACCGTCCTTGATGGCGATCGTCGCTAGCGACGGATTCATCATTGTGCCGAGAATTCGGTTCGCCTCGGCGATCACCTGATCGTTCGTCGCGCCGTTGGTCACGGCGAGACGCCCCGCGTACCGCGCCGCCGATTTGATCACGTTCGTCGAAAGATAGACGTGACCGAATTCGATCATCGCGAAATAAATCACCAGAATCACAGGCAGAACGACGGCCATTTCGACGGCCGTGGTGCCAATGCGTCGATTCCGACGCCTCGAAAGCGCGCGCTTCATAACGACCTCGCTGTCGCCGCCCGACTCGAATGTGCTTCGCGCGGGCGACGAAGATATCTGACGTGATTGTTGACTCGGCGGTAGCCGCTCGATTTGCGACGCACCGACGATCGGCATCCGTTGCCGCTGGAGAAAGGTTTTCCTATTGGGAACCATAGCTCGACTTCCCCTCGCGTGACGGCGGCGGCCCCGTGATTTTCGCGGGAATCCGTGGAAAGTCGGCGTGCGAGCGGATTTGACGGTTGTGCTGGAACGGGTCGCGACGTTTATGCCGGTCGCCCGACGTCGTCGTCGCGGGCGTCGGTTGCAATGTTGACCGTAGCGCCGCTTTCGCGCGTCGTGCGAATTCTTGCGGACGCGCCACGCACGGCGGGCGCGGCGAATTGCCCGCGTCTCGCGCAGCATTTCGTCCGATAGCTCAGATGCAGCATTCAACGAGCCGCGCGGACAGGGACGACCCGCGAAACATCGTCACCACGTGAGGAGCAAGGCGAACATGGCCGACAAAGATACGTTTCGCGTCGTCACCCGAGAGTCCGACGGAAAACTGCGCATTCGCGACTACGCCAGCGACGAGCCGATTCGCCGCCGCCATTCGCAGATCGGCATCGACGATTGCAGCACCGATTTGGGCTTGCGCGGTATGCCCGTGTTCCGCGGACTGATCGGGCCGATTCCCGAGGGCGGGAACATCGTGCGCTACGAATCGCCCGAGGTGTTCGAGTCGATTACCAAGGAATGGGGCACGGCCTCGTCGTCGCGGCGTCGCAGCCGAGCGACGCGAAGCTAGCACCGCTCGAATCGCTGATGACCCTCAACTTCCAGCAATTCTCCGAAGTCTCATTGTTGGCCGCGTAAGGCATAACTGAGAGGTTGTGAATGAATGTAGGGTGCTCTGTGAGCACCACAAAGCGTTGTGCCAAGGTGCTCACAGAGCACCCTACAGGTTGCGGTTGGACTTGTTCATGTTCGATTCTTTCACAACCTCTGAGTTAAGACCGATACTTACCGGGTGTCCTGTGGGGGATGCAGCTATGGCTGAATCCGCCGCAAAAGGGCAGGCACGCATGGCGCGGATTAGCGAGGAGTGTGTCGTTCCACCGGTCGATGGCGGCGTCTGGCTCGTCCCACGGGCAGAAATAGTGGACCCTGCCGCGAACCTTTTTCGCCCATTGCCCTCGGTTATGCGGATAGATCGGGTAGTTGCGATGGGGCTTCTTTGGCTTGTCCGGCCCGGCGGTCGATGCTATCTTTCTGGGTGCAGTTTGACCACGCCCGGAACGGCCCGGAACGGGCGTTGTCTGGATGGGTTTGGTCCTGAAAACGGGCCAACGCTCAGTCCGGATCGTGCCACGGGCCGAAGTACCGAAGTTTACCTTTGATTTTCTTGGCCCATTGGCCGAAAGCGTGGGCAAAAAGAGGAAAATCGGGCGTTGGCTTGTCGGGCTTCGTGTTGTGAATCATCGGGTGTAGTGGCGTACAAGCAGGCGTACCGAAGTACACTCGCTAGGCAACCCTAGCCCGTAACCACTGGAAAACGAGCGATTTTATCGCCACCAGCGTAGCTTCAATTGGCAGAGCACCGCATTCGTAAAACAAAATCGCCGCTCTCCGCGATTCTCGCAAAACGCCGTTTCATACGAGAAAATACGGCATTTTGACACTTCGGCCGCTCTCCAGAAATGTACCTGAATGCGCCGAAACGCGCCTTGGCGGGTGTCAGTGACACCCGCTTAGAGCATCGTTGCCGCGGCCGTCGCGATCTCCATAAACCCGCGCGGCCCGGCCATCGAACCGACCAGACCACGCGGCACACAACCGCAGGCGAACCAGCGCACCTACTCTCTGTCGTTGGTTTGAATATCTTCCGTTTCTCGTGTCCGGCATCTGCCGCCCATTGCAACCATTGGGGTAAGGGGCATTGCGCACTGCTTTGCCGCCAATGCCCGTCAACGGAGGCTGTATGGATGGCAAACAAGCTTCACTGGACCGCATGGAACCTCGCGGTCGGCACCATAGTGGGTACCGCGATTGTGTCCCGTGAACTGGAATCCCGTGCCACGAATGCGATCTTTCGGGTCGTCAAAGGCGCGCTCATTCATGAAAAAAGCCGCCCTACCTTGCGGTATTGCGGCTGGTTGCCCCGTAGGGCAGTGCCTGCGAATGTTTCGTCTTGTTACGAAAAGCACCACAGGACAAGAGCGGATACACTGCCAAGCATTGTCTGTTAAACTAACTGGCATGTCAATAGGGAATCCGACACAGCCATCACGGGGGTCGAATGGTTATGGGAAAACGCACGCTTGGCTAAGAGCCTATCCCAAAACATGCCCTGCTAGCTTTAGGCTGCTAGCGGGGGTT
>JBBDYI010000353.1:0-12445 GCA_040901705.1 Pirellulales bacterium
TGCTTTCGGCGAAAGGATTCGCCTCCTACAGAATTCGGTTTCGGGATAAGCACTTAATGCAGAGCTTCAATGAGGCGGCCGTGCGCGTCCTAAGACGCGGCGGCCCCGAGGAGTGCCGTCCGTGCGGCGCTCGATAAGCGGAATATCTCTCTGGCGATAGGCGATCGGCCGCTGGTCGTCGCAACGGCGTCGTTTTCTCTGGCAACGCCGCGTCGGGCGTCGTCCACGCGCGCCGCACATGGGCGTCGCGTCGATCGCAATGGGTTCACGGGCGATTTCGGTCCGCGCGCTGTTTTCGGCTCGCGGCGATTCGCAATCCTCTTGCGCAAGGAGCCTGCCGCCATGACCAAATCTCGCCGCGCCTTTACACTGGTCGAAATGCTGGTCGTCATCACGATCATCGGGATGCTGCTGGCGATGATGTTTCCAGCGTTGCAGAGCGTGCTGGCCGCCGCTCGGCGTCAGCAGTGCGTCAACAATCTCCGCGAGTTGGCCCACGCGGCCGAAGCGTCGCCGCGGGGAGGCGACGATCGCTATCCGTCGCTCGTCGAGCGGGGCGCGAGCCTGCCCGGCGGGAAGCGCGGACAGCCGATCACGTGGGCCGCGGCGCTGCTGGAATTCGTGGGCCATAAGCCGCTGGGCGACACGTGGACCCGCCCGCGGGCAAACAAGGCCTACGTCGTTGCTCGCGTGGCGGCGTACATTTGTTCCGAAGATCCAACGGCGGACGGCGACCAGGCGTTGTCCTACGTCATCAATGCCGGGGCGATCGAGGACGCCGAGGAGCCGAATCTCGCCAACGGTGTCGCGTTCAGCCGTTATTTGCCGCGTGGCAAGGGCGTCAGCCGATCCGAAATCTCGGCGAAAAAGAGTCTCGCCGCGACGATTCTGTTTTCCGAGAATTTGCAAGCCGGCAACTGGGCCGACCGACGAGAACGCGCGGACGATGCGCCGCGGGCCTTCGACGGCGATCCGCCGACGTCTGCGCGGCAAGCCCAGCAGTTCACCGGTTTCGTATTCAACGGGTTGGCCATCAACGCAGGCGACTACGATCGCGGCGGCCAAGAAGGCGAGTTCGACGGACCGTCGGTCGCGCCGAGTCCGAAGTGGGCGCGGCCCTCGTCGCACCATCCGGCCGGCGTTAACGTCGCGATGTGCGGCGGCTCTGTGCGGTTCATGCACCAAGGCATCGACCGCCATGTGTTTCAGTACCTGTGCGTTACAAACCCCGAAAAAGCGGCCGCCGCCGGACTCGATCACCGCGTCGGCACGATGGTGACGGAAGGGGATTGGTGACGCGACGGCGGCATCGCGTGCCAATTGGGGCTTACCCCGAAAGCAGAGTCTGTGGGAGGCGAATCCTTTCGGCGACGGAATCGCTTGCCGGTGTTTTCGGCGAAAGGATTCGCCTCCTACAGTTCCAGCGCGGACCGCCGGACGAGCGTTTGACGGTCGTCCCCTTGTCCGCGGTCGGCGAAAGCGTTACCACATGGAAGAACTGCGACCGATGCCGGCGCGGGCGCTCGCGAACGGAGCGCGGCTACATGGTGGCTACAGGGCGGCATCGCGGCGACGAATCGCTTCCTTTTGCCGGCCGCCCGGCTTCGATCCAATTGCAAACGAGCTACCCGTCATGGACCCTCAAATTCTCATCCGTGAACTGCACGTCAAAAACGACTCCAAGATCGTGATGCTCGTGGCGGACGGCCTGGGCGGTCTGCCACTGGCGAGCGGTGGGAAAACGGAGTTGGAAACCGCCCGCACGCCGCATCTCGACGCCTTGGCGAAGCGCGGCGTGCTCGGCGGCAGCATTCCCGTGTTCCCCGGCATCGCGCCCGGCAGCGGACCGGGCCACCTGGGGCTGTTTGGCTACGACCCGGTGAAGCACATGATCGGCCGCGGCGCGCTCGAAGCAACCGGCATCGGGTTCGAGTTGACGGCCCGCGACGTGGCGGTGCGTTGCAACTTCTGCACGGTCGACGGTGCCGGCAACATCACCGATCGCCGCGCCGGGCGAATTTCGAGCGACGAGAGCGCCCCGCTGGCGGTGAAGCTGCGGCAGGTGAAGATCGGCGGCGTCGAGGTATTCGTCGAGCCGGTGCAGGAGCATCGGTTCGTCGTGGTGTTTCGCGGCGAGGGATTGGGCGACAAGGTCCACGACACCGATCCGCAAAAGACCGGCGTGCCGCCGCTCGCGACGCAAGCCACGGACGCCGCCAGCGAGAAAACCGCCACAGCGGCCGCCGAGTTCATTCGTCAGGCGACGGCGCTACTGGCCGGTGAAAAAAAGGCCAACTGCCTGACGATGCGTGGCTTTTCCGCCCGGCCTTCGCTGCCGAGTTACGAGGAAGTCTACGGCCTGCGGGCGGCGGCGATCGCGGTCTATCCGATGTACAAGGGGCTGGCGTCGCTGGCCGGCATGAAGGTGATCGGGGCGGCCAAGACGCTCGACGAGCAAGTCGATGTGCTCGCCAAGCATTGGAACGACTTCGACTTCTTCTTCCTGCACTTCAAGTACACCGACAGCACCGGCGAAGACGGCAACTTCGACGCCAAGGTCCAGCGGATCGAGGAGTTCGATGCCGTCGTTCCGCGCGTGGAAAAACTCAAGCCCACCGTGTTGATCGTCACCGGCGATCACAGTACGCCCAGCGCGATGCGCAGCCACAGCTGGCACCCGGTGCCGACGCTGCTGGTGTCCGACATTTGCCGTAGCGACGCCTGTGAGTCGTTCGGCGAGGCGGAATGCGTGCGGGGTGGCCTCGGCCAGTTCAAGGCCAAGTACCTGATGACGCTGGCGCTGGCGAACGCAGGGCGGCTCGGCAAGTACGGCGCGTGAGGTTCCACCTGGCGAGTCGCCGGATGGCTTCCAGTAATTTGCTCTCCTGCCGCGTGTTTCCTGCCGAGCGTTTGCTGCCGCGTTGCGCGCCCGATTGGCCCGGGTGCAATTCGTTCACTACTCGTTCGCAGGCACGGCGCGCAGCGAGCCGGCGGGTGTGCGGATGGCTCGCCACAGCAGCGGGTCGTCGACGCGGGCGGCTGTCTCGAAGGATTCGCCGGGGATCGGGGCGTCGATTTGATTTGGCCCGAAGGTCGAATGGATGACGCCGCCGACGGCTTTCTCTTTGCCGTCCGAATCTGTCGACTTCAACGACTTTGGCGTCGACGTCGGCAATAGTTGACTGCCGTGCCGCGCCGTGCGCGTGGGCGTTTCGTCGGGCGGCGGAAGCGTTTCGTCCGGCACGGCTTCGTCCTTCTGGCAACTGGGTGAGTCGTCGCTCGGCGATCGATCGTGCTCGGCGCGGTCTTCGTGTGTTGGAGCGTCCGTCGAAGGTTCGCTTGCTGAGGGCGCATTCCTCGCTGGCGACTGTGCGATCGGCGATTGAGTCGTTGGCGTCGCCCCGGCACTTGCTTTTGGCGGATTGTCCGTCGTTGGAGATTCCTTTGCCGGCGTTTCCTTTGGCGGAAGCGGCGTGAACAGCGCGGCCAGTTCTTCGGCGGGCGGTGGCGAGAACACCGGGCGCGTCGGCACCGGGTGAAACCGCGATTGCGGGGCGACGACCGGTTCTTCCGCGAAATGTTCGGCGCAACTGGCCTTCCACGTCGCCAGTCGGCCCGACAGTGGCCGTCGCAGTGCGAGCGGTTCGGATTCGCAGTTGTCGGTAGTGCAGACCGCGCGGCAACCGATCGACGGTACGGCGCAAATGGCGATTGCCGCGAGCAACGCCGAAATGTGAGTTGTTCGATGCATCGCGCACACCGCGGTTGGTCGGACGGGAGCCGCGCTGCGGACGCGCCAAGTGCTCAGCGGGGTCGCGGAAGAGACCCTTGCGGCCCTGGATATCGGTCTGGTGAGCCGGGCGGCTTGAGGGAATCGCGATCATTCGCGGCAAATGGCCGGTGGTCCGGCACGCTAGCACTGCCTTCGCGCGGCGGACCGCCGAGTGGTAGACTTCGCGACCGGCCGCAAAATGCCGGTCCGCCTCGGTCCGACGTTTCTCTTAAGAATTGGAGCGAATCCGATGGAAGCTGCCCTTGCCCTGTTCTCGCTGACCGTGATGGAAATCGTGCTCGGCATCGACAATATCGTGTTCATCGCGATCCTGGTCGATTGCTTACCGCCGCATCAGCGCGACCGCGGCCGCAAGCTGGGGCTGCTGCTGGCGCTCGTGATGCGGCTGATCCTGCTTTCGACGCTGTCGTACATCCTACAGGCCGACGAACCGTTCATTTATCTTTCTGACCTTGGCCTCGACCGGCTGGGCGTCGGCGGCACGTGGCTGACCGACGAAGTGAACGGCATTTCCGTGCGCGACCTGATCCTGCTTGGCGGCGGCTTGTTCCTGCTGGCCAAAAGCGTTCACGAAATTCACGCCAAGATCGAAGGCCACGCGGAACACAAGACAGCCGGCGGGCACGCCAGCTTCGGCAGCGTGCTGGTGCAGATCGCGCTGATCGACGCCGTGTTCTCGCTCGACTCGGTCATCACCGCCGTCGGCATGGCGCAAGACCTGTGGGTGATGATCGTGGCGGTGATTCTGGCCATCGGCGTGATGCTCGCGTTCAGCGGCGCAATCAGCGACTTCGTCAGCCGCCATCCGACGCTCAAGATTCTCGCGCTGTCGTTCTTGATTCTCATCGGAGTGATGCTGATCGCCGAGGGCCTGGGGACGCACATCAACAAGGGCTACATCTATTTCGCAATGGCGTTCGCCGTCGCGGTTGAAATGGTGAATCTCAAGACCCGCGGCAGCGGCGTGCGCAAACTGGCGGACGATAAGATCGCCGGCGAAAAGCAGTCGCAGCCGGTTTCTGGCCACGCGTGATCGCCACCGCACGCGAGCAGGGAGTTCCGGATTTGTGGCGCGGCGGGCGTGGATTTCGTGAAATCTTCGCTCTGGTCTCTTTTCGCACGGATTTCGATTCGATTTGACGCCGATCCGTCGTGGCGGATAAAATACGGGGCGTCGGCGAGAGCGGCGGGGCAAAGGGTGGTTTGCCCGTCGGCCCGCGAGTCGCCAGAGACATGCATTCCCCGCCTCGTTGAGCGCAATCCCCGCCCGCGCTCGCACGACCACCCGTGTTTTTTTTGCGAACGATGCAAAACGCTGCTTCACAATGCGCTCCTTTCGCGTGCCGTCGCATGCGCGTCGTAGCCGCTTCTGCGGTCGTTGCTTTCGGCATGTGGACTGCTTCCCGCGTGGCGGCCGATGAAGTACCGGCCGAGCGCACTGGCGAGCAAATCTTCCGCGACGATTGTGCCTCCTGCCACGGCGATCGCGGCGAGGGAACGACCGACTATCAGCACGCGCTGGCCGGCGACCGCTCGGTGTTCGAGCTGACGCGGTTCATCCACGATACGATGCCCAAGGACTCGGCCGAGGACTGTGTCGGCGCGGACGCCGAGCACGTGGCCAAGTTCATGTACGATGCGTTCTACTCCAAGGACGCGCAGGCCCGGCTCAACCCGCCACGGATCGAGCTGTCGCGGCTCACCGTGCGGCAATATCGCAACGCGGTCTGCGATCTCGTCGCCAGCTTCCGTTCGGCGGGCGAAACGAGCAGCGAGCGCGGCATTCGCGGCGAGTATTACAAGACGTCGCGGCCGCGCGGGCGGGACCGAGAATTCGACCGCGTCGACGCGGCGATCGACTTCAACTTTGGCGACGCCAGCCCCAAACCGGGCGAGATCGACCCGAAAGAGTTTTCCGCCCGTTGGCGCGGCAGTGTGTTCGCCGCGGACACGGGCGAGTATGAATTCATCGTCAAAACGGAAAACGGCGCGCGTCTATGGGTGAACGGCGACCGAGAGTCGCTCATCGACGCCGGTGTGAAGTCGGGCGACGATCGAGAATTTCGCGCGTCGATCTGGCTGCTCGGCGGCCGCTGGTATCCGCTGCGATTGGAGCTGCTCAAGTCGTCGAAGGAGCCGACGGCGTCGATGGCGCTGTGGTGGAAGCCGCCGCATTTGACGGAGCACTTGATCGGCGAGCGCAACTTGTCGCCTGCGCGGTCCGCGGAAACGTTTGTTAGCGCGACGCCCTTTCCGCCGGACGACAAGAGCGTCGGCTACGAGCGGGGCACGTTTGTCTCGAAGGCCTGGGACGGCGCGACGACCGAAGCGGCGATCGAAACGGCCGGCTACGTCGCAGCAAATTTCCGCGATTTGGCGGGCGTAAGCGAGCGGGACGACAATCGCGAAAAGCGGCTACGCGAATTCTGTCTGCGATTTGCCGAACGGGCGTTTCGTCGGCCGCTCGGCGAAGAGCAGCGGAAGCTGTACGTGGAGAGACAATTCGACGAAGCCCCGAGCGCGGACGTGGCGGTCAAGCGGGCAGTGCTGCTGGCGCTGAAGTCGCCGCGGTTCCTGTATCGCGAACTCGACTCGCAGCATGTCGACGACTACGCCGTGGCCGAACGGTTGGCGATTGGTTTGTGGGACTCGCTGCCGGACGAACCGCTGCTCAAGGCGGCCGCGGCTGGGCAGTTGAAATCGCGCGAACAAGTGGCCGAGCAGGCCCGGCGGATGGCGGCCGACCCGCGGGCGAAATCGAAGCTCCGGGCGTTCTTGCTGCTGTGGCTGCGGGTCGATCAGCCGCCGGACCTGTCGAAGGATAAACAGCAGTTCGCGGATTTCGATCCCGCCGTGGCGTCCGACCTGCGGCGCTCGCTCGAACTGTTGCTCGACGAGGTGGTCGACAGCGAGGCGGCCGATTTTCGCCGATTGCTGTCTGACGACGAAGTGTACATCAACGGACGGTTGGCGAAGGTTTATGGCGTCGAAATGAACGAGGACGCGCCGTTTGCGAAAGTGAAGCTGGATGGCGGTCGCCGCGCCGGCGTGTTGTCGCATCCGTACTTGATGGCGGGCTTTGCCTACACGGCGTCCAGTTCGCCGATTCACCGCGGTGTATTCCTGTCCCGCAGCGTGCTCGGCCGCTCCTTGCGAACGCCGCCCGCGGCCGTGGCGCCGCTGGCGCCGGACTTGCATCCCGATTTGACAACGCGGGAGCGGGTCGCGACGCAAACCAGCCCGCAGACGTGCCAGATGTGCCACGCGATGATCAACCCGCTCGGATTCGCGCTGGAAAACTTCGACGCCGTGGGCCGATACCGAGATGAGGAGCACGGTAAGCCGGTCGACGCGACGGGCGGATACACGACCCGCGCCGGCGAGGAGCGAAAGTTTGCCGGTCCGCGAGAGCTTGCCGACTTTCTCGCTTCGAGCGACGAAACGCATGCCGCGTTTGTTGAGCAACTGTTCCATTACCTCGTGCAACAGCCGATTCGGGCATACGGCAACCAGACGCTGCCGGAATTGAAACAGGCGTTCGTGGCGGGAAACTTCAACATCCGCGCCGCAATGGTGGAAATCATGGCGGCTTCGGCGTTACAATCCCAGAAGGCCGCGGCCAACTGACGCAGCGATTAAGCTTGAAACACGGAGATACGGAGAACGAAGGAAAATGATGAATGATGAACGCGGCGGTCGAGGCCACTTCGGGTCTCAGTTCATCGCTCATCATTCTTCACTCATCAATCATCACTTGCATTTCCTCCGTATCTCCGTGTTTCAAAAAGAATGACAAGGAGCGATTCCCGTGGCTCATAGCAGCAACCGACGTGAGTTTATCCGCGACCTCGGCATTGGCGCGGCGGCGTTGCCGTTTCTGCTGAATCTGCCCAGCCTGGCGCTGGCCAATCAGCAGCGGCGCAAACAGCGGCTGGTTGTTATGTTCAGCCCGAACGGCGTCGTGCCCGATACGTTCTGGCCGGACGAGGAAGGCGAGAAGTTTACGCTCAAGGAAAGTCTGTCGCCGCTGGAGCCGTTTCGCGACCGCGTGCTCACCCTGCACGGCGTGTGCGACAAGGTTCGCGGCGACGGCGACAACCACATGCGCGGCATGGGCTGCTTGCTGACCGGCATCGAACTGTTCCCCGGCAACATCCAAGGCGGCTCGCACACGCCGGCCGGCTGGGCCAAAGGCCAATCGATCGATCAAGAGATCAAAGAGTTCCTGCAGAACAATCCCGAAACGCGAACGCGATTCGGCTCGCTGGAATTTGGCGTGATGGTGCCCGATCGCGCGGATACGTGGACGCGGATGGTTTACACCGGCGCGAACAAGCCGGTCGCGCCGATCGACGATCCATACCAGATGTTTGCCAAGCTATACGGCCGCGTGAAAGATCGCGAAAGCCTGCGGAGCATTCTCGACGACGTTCAGGAAGACCTCCGCAAAGTCGAACCGCTGGTGAGCGCCGAGGACCGCCGGTTGATCGAGGAACACGCGACGTTCGTTCGCGAAATGGAGAAGGAGCTTCAATCGGACGAAACGGCCGACGTCGGCCATGCCGTGCCGGAGTTGGAGCCGGGCGTCCGCGAAGACAACGACAACATGCCGCGGCTGTCGAAGATGCAGATCGATCTGATGGTCAACAGCTTTGCCGCCGATTTCTCTCGCATTGCGACGTTTCAGATCACCAACTCCGTCGGCGGCGCGCGGATGCGGTGGATCGGCGTCGACGAAGGCCATCACGAACTGTCGCACCATCCCGACAGCGAAAAGGACACGCAGGAAAAACTCACGAAGATCAACAAGTGGTACTGCGAGCAGTTGGCGTACCTGGCCAAACGGTTGGCCGAGACGCCGGAGCCGGGCGGGCCGGGCAGTCTGCTCGACAACACGCTGCTGGTGTGGACCAACGAGCTCGGCAAGGGCAATTTGCACACGCTCGACAACATTCCGTTCGTGATGGTCGGCGGCGGACTCGATTTCCGTATGGGCCGATCGCTCAAATACCGCAAAGTGCCGCACAATCGCCTGCTGCTCTCGCTGGCCCACGGCTTTGGCCACCGGATCGAGAAGTTCGGCAACCCAGACTTCTGCGGCGACGGGCCGTTGTCGGATCTGACGTAACATCAGCATTCGGCGTGCGGCCGTCTTTCGCTCGATCTGCGTCCGACGGCGGCCATCGAGCGCAAACGATGGCCGACAGATTCGCTCGCGCAAGAATTGTTCGCGCGAGCTTTGTCAAGTCCATCTCGCAGGCTTTTGCGGACGCTAGCACGCGATCGTTCGCCGCAAGCACGAATTGCCGCATCGTGAGCTAAGCGTCTTTACACGTTTTGGCGTTTGCCGCATACTACGCCCCTCGGAACGAAACATCGCTCGCGGTTGAACGATATAAATCGACGAGCGACGCGCGGAATATCACGCTTGCGGCAAAGCGAAGACGAAAACGGTTTGCCGCGGGCATTTTGATAACATCTTGAGGAGGCCCACACGGATGGTCCCGCTGTCGATCAACGAGTTGACGACGTTTCGCTGGTCTTTCGAGGAGGATGTCTTACGTTATCGGGCCGCCGGTATCACTGCGATGGGCGTGTGGCGAGCCAAGCTAGCCGATTACGGTGAGGAACGCGGCGCCGAACTGCTGGCCGAGCACGGCATGGCCGTTTCGAATCTGTTCTGGGCCGGCGGATTCACCGGCGGCGAAGCAGCCAGTGCCGCCGATACGATCGCCGACTGTGAAGTAGCGATCGAGTTGGCGGCCGAACTCAACGCCGGTTGCCTCGTCGTGAACAGCGGCGGCCGTGCGGGGCACACCCAACGACACGCCCAGCGTCAATTCTGCGACGCGCTCAAGATTCTCGACCCGATCGCCGCCGTCCGGGGCGTCACGCTGGCAGTCGAGCCGATGCATCGCGCGGTCGCCGATTCGCGGATGCTGTTCACGACCGTAGATCAGGCGCTCGATGCGATCGATGCCGCCGATTGTCGGGCTACGCAACTAGTCTTCGACACCTATCACCTCGGACACGGCCGCCTTTCGCCACGGCGGATCGCCGAAATCGCGCCGCGTGTGGCGATCGTGCATCTGGCCGACGCCCGGCATGCGCCGCGGGGCGAGCAAAACCGCTGCCGCATGGGTTGCGGCGTCTTGCCGCTCGGCGATATCGTCGCCGCGCTGATCGACGGCGGCTATCGCGGCTACTACGACATCGAGCTGTTCGGCGAGGACGTTGAATTACTTGACTACATGGAGCGGATTTCGCATTCGCAGCGGGTGTTTTCGAGATTGAACGTGCCGGCACTGGCCGATCCGCGCACCGATGCCGGCGCCAGTTCGTCGCTCGCCGCGGCCGACCGTTGCGACTTCCAGCGCGGTGCATCCCGCGGCGATACGACGCCGCGACGCGCCGTCGGCTAGTGGATCGTCGCGGCGACGATCTAGCGTGAGGATTGTCGTAACCTCAAAGCACTGCTGGACGAGGTGAGCAGTGGCCCCCGAATTCTTAGCGCCGACGCTGCACTAGGAAGCTGCCGTCGGCGTCGCCGCGGACGCCGCATGAAGAATGTCGAAGTCGTACAGCGTAGCGATGTCCGTCGCCGACCGCTCGCTTAGCCCTTGCAGTCGTCGCCAGAGCGCGTCGGGATCGGCCACGCCGAGCGACGCGAGGCGACGAAATTTATGGGCGAGCAGTGCGTCGAGATCGGCTCGCGTGTCGCGGGCGTGCCCCGCGGGATACATCACCAGGCCGCTATCCAGCCGGCCGAGCCGCGCGTGTTCGATCTGCAAGCTCGTGGGGATGCCGTCGGGATATTTGGCGTCGTAGTCCGCGCCGCCGTGGCGGAAGTCGATCCGCGACATCAACTCGCGAGTGAGCGGGTCCGACAGCGCCGCTTCGTCGTAGTCGTCGGGCATCAGCATCAACGCCTGCCAATTGACCTGTTTGGTGCGGAGCGCTTTGGCCAGCAGTCGGCCGACGATATACACCATCGAATGGTCCGCGCTTTGTCGCGTTCGTGGATCGCGCTTCGCCGGGTCGCCGATGATGCCAAACGCCGGCTGGTAGATCGAGATAGTTATCTTCTCGATGTCGGCCGCGTCGTCTAGCAATTGCGGATGGGCCGTCACGACGTCGATCAAGCCGGCGATCGCACCGGCGGACTGATGTTCGTACAGCCCTAGCTTGAAGTGCATGCCCATGACGGTGAACTCATCGCCCGAAGTCGCCAGGACGAGATCGAACGGACTTTCATTCTTGGCGGCGGGCGGCTCGTTGAGGCAAAACAGTGCCTCGGGATTGCGAAACACGTCGGCCGGACCGATGAAACCGCGGATCGCCCGTTGGGCGCTGAGCACGGCGACTTCGGCGGACAGGGCGGCCGATGCGCCCTTGGAATCGGAAAGCTGATGGCCGGCGCGGATGGCGCGATATGGGATGTAATGAGCCACCACCATGCCGACGGCGGACTCGATCTGCTCGGCCGTCGCGCCGAGCATCGCGGCATACACGACGGCCGAGGCAATCGCGCCGTGGACGACGTGGTCGATCTTGTATTTGCGCAGCGCAAAGACCTCGGCCAATCGGCCGCGGATTTCGTCGAGCAGGATCATCGCCCGGACGGTTTGTCGGCCGTCGCAGAGAGCGATTTGGGCGGCGGCAACGGCGACGGGGTAAAAGTCGTTGTGGCCGAATTCGCCGGCGACGTGGCCGAGGGCCGGGTTGTAGCCGAAGTTCGTGCCGTTGGCGTCCCACTCGCGGACAGCGGCGCAGTTGGCGACGATGGCTTTTTCGCCGCGGACGGGTACGGTCGACCCGAAACAAGTCGGACCGCGCGTGGCGGGCTTGCCACCGCCGAGCAGCGAATTGTCGAGCAGCGGATATTCGAGGGCCTCGCGGCGTAAGACCGTCGGCGCGTTCGTGCCGGCGGCGATGGCCGAGACGCCGCAGGCGATCGCGTCGGCGTGAAAGAGTTCGGTGCGGCGGAAAACGGCGTCGCTCGGCTCGCCGTGTCGGCCGGCGAGAAAATCAATCGCCAAGCGGCCCAGACCAAGGGCCTGATTCTCCGTGCGGGCGAGCGTAATGAAGCGGTTGGACATGGCTGCAATGCTCTTGGCTCGTTGGGCGGCGAAATGCGTCAATAAACCCAGCGAGGCGGCATGGGGGCAATTGCGACCTGCGCACATCGCTGGTAGTGTGAAGCGATTCCGCTCGTGACGCCTGTGCGAAGGCCGGTGTGCTTGGAATCTTCTGAAACAACGCCGCCGAAGTCAATCAGCGCAGCGGCCGCATGCGCCGAGCGGTTCATCACGACGCCGCGGGGCCGCCGCCATGCGCTGCCGCTGTTTTTGCCCGTTTGTCAGCTCAACGATCCGTTCGTGCCGATGGACGTGCTGCGCGACGAGATGCGTGTCGACGGCGGGATTATCAACGCGTACTTCCTCTACAAGCAGCGGGAACTGCGAGATCGATTCGACGACGGGCTGACGCTGCGCGAGTACGTGGGGCTTTGCGATGGGCTGCTGGTGACCGATTCCGGCGCTTTCCAAGGCTTCGTCCGCAAGCTGTTCTTGTCGAACAAGACGATCGTGGCGTTTCAGGAGCGGATTGGGACGGACGTTTCGTCGCCGCTCGACCTGGTGACGCCGCCCG
>JBBDYI010000354.1:0-1807 GCA_040901705.1 Pirellulales bacterium
AAAGCCGCTCCCGACCACTACGCGCAAATCCCTGCGCGTAGAATGGACAGCTACCTTGAGTTGGTACAACAGGTCATACGAGTAAAGTTCATCGAAATGCTTGGCGGGCGACAATCCCGCCGGCACCGGGCACTCGCGCCACAGCCGATTGCTCGCGCGGTCGTAGCCGTGCTTGACCTGCTCGATGACGACATCGGGGTTCGGTTCGTAGTCGATCCATTGCAGGTTGACGACGCGGCCGAAGCGGTCGAGGCCGCCGGTGGCCGAACCTTCGCCGTCGTAGGGATCGCTGCCGGCACCGCCGGCGAGCGTGTAGAGCAAGTCCGGCTCGGTGAGGTCGACTTTTACAATGCCGTCGAGGCCCAGGTAGGAGTATTCGGCCAGGTGCGTGCCGGGACTCCCGCTGCTGTCGTCGGCGACCGCAGCCACGCGGGAGAGCGCATCGGCGATGCTGCTGGCCGAACCGTAGGTGAAGTGCAGCTTGCGGCCGTTCGGGTAGGTGATCTTCGTGAGGCGGACGTGGTTTCCCGATCCGTCGGCATACGAGTATTCGACTTTGGGCGTGTTGGTGACCACGGCCCCACCGTGTTCCTGCTTGTCGAACTGAAGCTGGCCGTAGGCATTGTAGACCAGTTCAACTTCATTGACCACGCCGCCGCCGGTGGCGGCGTTGAAACTTGTGATCGAGTCGATCGCCCCACGGTCGGTGTAAGAGAATTCGATTCGCCGGATCGACGAATCGATCCCGGAACCAACGGTGGCCACGCGGTCAACCGTCCGCCGCCCGGCCTTGTCGTAGTCGTATTCGTGGACCGTGCCGTTCTGGTCCTTCACTTCGATCGCTTGACCTTGGCGATTGTACTTGTATTCGACGCGATCGTAGCCGCCCGCGCCGTCGGTGAATGTGCCCGTGTAGCCGCCGGAATAGGTGTTGCCGGAGTCGGGATAGATCACCGCCCGCAACAGGTCGTTGCGGTAGATCGCCGGCGTGATGCCGCCGGCGGACGTGCCGTAGATGAACTGCGTTTCCTGGTTGCCGGTGGTCGCGTTTTCGGCGATGAGCTTCGTGAGCAGGCCGTCGGAGTTGTACTCGAACCGCGTAGTGCGATTTTTGTCGGAGGCCGTGCCGCTGATCTTGTTCTCGATCAACTTCTCGCGACGGCCGGCGTCGTCGAACTCTTGCTCGGTAATCGTGCCGGCCGGGTCGGTCGTCTTGAATGCCTCGCCGTCCGGGTTGTACTCCGTGTCGGGCTTGCGATAGTAGTCGGCGGCGTGCTTGACGTAGGCCAGGGCGACCTCGGCGACCGTGAGTTCGTGGATCTTGACCGCCTGGGGGCGGCCCTGGGCGAGCCAGCTTCCCACGAGCCGGTCATATTCGGCGCGGCTGGCGGGGGTTCCGTGCGGCCCGAGATAGCGCATTCGTCCGGCGAGCGTGACGATTGCTTGGCCGCTGGGCTTGTGTAGACGGTACGACGGCGGGGCGGATCGGGGCATGGTGCGAGCCTCCGGGGAAGGCAAATTGTGTATTACACAATTTGCGTCCCGAGCGAAGCCGCACTGCCGACCGCCGGCAGGTTTCTAAGTTCAAGAATCGGCAGGAGTTAGGTCAATCGGGGCGACTGGATTCGAACCAGCGACCTCTACGTCCCGAAATCCCGTCAACGAACTGCGGAAAGGGCCGATTCTCTCGCGATTTTCTGCCATTCTAGGCACAGCTTGGGGTTTTGCAAGGCGTTGCAAACAATAGTGGTCTTTCGCGGGTTTTTGCGGTAGTCTGGAATTTGATCCGGTAGTCTACCGGATCGGT
>JBBDYI010000355.1:0-12213 GCA_040901705.1 Pirellulales bacterium
ATTTTCGGCAACGCCGACGCCGATCGTCTCGCCCTCGCACGCAGGGCAGCGCGGCCACCCGATCGCACTGGCATGGCCGCTGGCCGATGAAATCTTGCGACTGCGCGACGACGAGTCGCTCAAAACGCTCGTCGAACGCCACGAGGTGCGCGAGATCGAATGCAACGCAACCGTACTTGGCGATCTCGACACGCCCGACGACTACCGCTTGGCACGCGAGCGGTACGGAGCATGATGGGCCAGCGCCGCGTTCGCCCGATGAGTCGATCAAGCGTCGCATTGCGTCTTTAACTGGGCACGCTTGCATTGCCGCCCGAAATGCGCCATCCTCAGACTCGAACGTCGCGGCTCACGCCTCTCTGAGGTTGTCAAAGAATCGAATTCGCACAAGGCCGAACGCAACCTGTAGGGTGCTCTGTGAGCACCTTGACCCAACGCAATGTGGTGCTCACAGAGCACCCTACATTGATTCACAACCTCTCAAGCCTGCTCATGCCCAAGATTCTCCTCCCCATCGGCGACGCCGTCGAAACGCTCGACACGTTCTATCCCTTCTTTCGCCTGCCGGAGGACGGCTTCGAAGTCGTCGTCGCCGGTCCCGAGGCGCGGCTGTACCACACCGTGCTGCACGAAATTCCGCCCGGCGCGGAGCCAAAGTGGGACATCACCCAAGAGCGGCCCGGCTATCACATGCAGGCGACGGTGGCGTTCGCCGCCGTGCGGCCCGATGAATTTGCGGGACTTTTCCTGACCGGCGGACGCGGACCGGAGTATCTACGTTACGACAAGCACCTGCTCGACATCACACGGTACTTCGTCGACGCCGGCAAACCGGTTGCCTGCGTCTGTCACGGCATCGAAATCCTCGCCGCGGCCGGATGCCTGCGCGGACGTCGGGCGACGACCGTCGCCAAGTGCGCCCTCGACATCGAGCAAGTCGGCGGCGAATACGTCGACCAACCGGTGGTCGTCGACGGCCACATCGTCACCGCCCGCACTTGGCACGACAACACGCCGCTATTGCGCGAGTTTCTGCGGATGCTCAAGGCGTCGGAAAAATAAGCAGCTTCCGCGCTGCGGCGATCATTCTTGATTCGTCGCGGGCGTGGTCGTCGGCACGGCGTCGTGCTCGTGTTCGTGCGTATGCACGTGGGCATGGCCGCGGGGCGTGATCTCGTCCTGGTGCGGAATCGGCAGGCCCAGCAAATCGCCGTTGGACTTGAATCCGTCGCCATCCACGTCGACGAAGATCGGGTTGGCGACGGCGACCGGCTTGTCCTTGGCGTGGTCCGGCCCCATCACGACGCCCAGCGCCGAACTTTCGCCGATCGTCGCCACGATAACGTGAGCATCGCTTTCCAACGCAATCTCCAAGTCTTGCTCGAAGCGCACGATGTCGCGCGAGAATAGTTTGCCGTTGTCGCGGCGGGTGAAGTTCAGTTTCTTGTCCGGCCGGCCGTTGATGAACACCTGCACGCGGTCGACGTCGAACCAATTCGGGCACTGCACACGGACGTGAAGCGTTCCCTTGCCGCCGGGCGCGGCAAGGTCTTCGCCCGGTCCGGCCGAACGTTTCTCCCCATTGGCAGCCGTCAGATCGACCTCCATAAACGGCCCGTTGGTCATCACGAGCCATCCGTGCTCCGATGCGTGGACCATATCCATTGTGGCAATCTTCGCTGGGTCGTCCGTTGGACTCTTGATGTAGTTGCGCAGGAATCCCGAGCCGTGAAAGCTGTAATGCGCGTCGGTATTCACCACGCCCGGAATGCGATAGCCGAGGTTGAGCATCTGCATCCAGTTGAAAATCGTGTTGGGCGACTTGCGGGCGTCGTCGAGCGAGGTCGGCGCGGCGAAAATCTCGTGCGGCGGGTGGACCTCCATCACGTCGACGAAGCCGAACATGTTCTCGAAACCGGTGTCCGCTTTCCCATCCGTATCGCGGTCGCCGAGAATTTGCACGAGGTTCGGGTGGTTCATCTGCACCAGCTTGTCGCTGCCGTCGTCCCACAGGGCGAGCCGCTCGACTTGCGCGACGGGATTCGCGTTATCGACCACCGGCCCGCCGCCGTCCTGCGTGTGCGGACGCTCGACCAACGGAAAGGCGTTTTGATGGTTCACCGGCAGCAGCGAACCGGTCAGTTCCATCCCGCTGCACGTGGCCATCAAATGCTCGACGCCCATCCGCTTCAGATGCGGGATGTAGGTCGAAATGCGATTGTGCTCGGTGCAAGGGGCGAACTCGATGTGCTCGCACAGCAGGTTCTGCACGCGGCCAAGTTGGCTGGTCGTGTTGTCGCCCGACGGCGTCGAGTGGCTGTGGAAATCGCTGCTGACCCAGCCCTTCGAGTCGACGACGCGGATCAGCTTGGCGGCAAGCGGCGTTTCCTTGCCGCGTACGACTTTGATCGACGTGAACACGGCGTCGTATTCCGGGCCATAGCTGATCACAACGTCGTACTCGCCCGGTGCGATCTCCTGTCGGAATTTGCCGTTGTGGCTGTAGTAGAGATTCTTGACGGCGGTATCGGTGCTGTCGGGACCGAAATCGGGATCGGCGAACTTTGCCTTCGCGTCGGCTGCCGCTTCGGTTTGCTTCGCGCGGAACTGCACCTTGCACGGAATCGGCCCGCCGCCTTCGCCCGTGATGTTGGCAACGACAATTCCCGGCCGCGGCAGCCCGGCTTTGACTCGCACCGTGTCGGTCGTCATCAGATCGAGCGGAATCTCCCTCTCGCCGCGGCCAATCGCCGAGACGACCATCCGCCAATCGCCGTCGGCCTTCGGTAAGCCAACGTCCAGCTTGCCGCCATCGTCCGTCCGCCCGCCGGCGTATTTCTGTTTGCCGTTGAATACGGTCACGATCGCGCCACGCACCGGACCAGCGTCGTCCGCCACCGAGATCGACGTTTCGACGAGCGGTTTGTCGTTCATCCGCGCGGCAATCGCGCGCGCGGCGAGTAAACTGTCGGCAGGGAAAAGCCGCGCGACGACTTCAACGGACTTACCAGGCGCGATTTCTGCGGTCGTGAAACCGCCGACGTCGTACCGAACCGGGTCACGTGAGCCACGGCCCTTTGCCGCGTTGCCACCGGCCAACTTCGCGCCTTGCGGAACGATGCCATAAGCCTGGCCAAACCACTCGTCGTCCCACCAGATGACATTTGCGTCTACGTCAACGGCCGAAGTGAACGTCTTATCGGCCCGAACGAGATCTTTGAGTTCGACCTTGATCGGCTTGTCGTAGGGGTTCGTGTATTTCGTGGCGACAACAATAAAATCGTCGCCGTCAGCTAGCGTGTACGTCACATCGACCTGCGGCGCGTTCTTTTCCGCCTTGGCCGTCGCGCTAAACTTGACGGACTTTCCGTTGACAATCAGCGACCGCTGGCCGTTGGCGTTCGACGATGACTCCGAACGGACATTGTCGCCTTCACCGCCGACATTGGCGAAGTCGTAAACGTATCCGCCGCCGCCGGGATAGTACGCGCTAAGCTGGTCGTTCAGGCGGCCGATTTCGGTCAGGTCGATGATGCAGCCACCGACGTTCTTGACCGTCATGTTGGCATTGCGCGTGGGAACCGGATTGGCCACCACCGCCACGATCTTGTCGTTGCGCATCACGTGATCGCCGAGAATCCAGTCGGCCTCCTTCCCCGCCGGGCCGAGGTTTTGCGACAGATTGTCTTTGGTGATCGTCACGATTTCCGCGGCGGACAGGGGCAACGCGGCGAAAATAGTCCATAGCGCGGCGGGGAGGGTCCAACGCAGCATCGTTGAATTCCTATGGGTGGGAGAAAGGCGGGAGCGGGGCAAACGCAGTTGTCGCGCCGCTGTAATTGCCTATCCCGAAAGCGGTATCTGTAGGAGGCGAATCCGTTCGCCGAATGCACTGCCGAGCGATTCCGTCGGCGAGATTCTGTCGGCGAAAGGACTCGCCTCCCACAGTTCTGAGATAGGCTCTAAAGTATTAACCCAGCCGCGGACGGCGGACACAAGAGTTTGCCGGCGACTTTTTTGCGAAAAAACGACGGCTCAGCACGACTCGGCTGGCCCCAAACCGTGCGCACTTCCGCGGTCGAGTAGCGGCAATTGCGCCGGGGCGTCGGCTCGGATCAACTCCGCGATCATGCCTTCGGTGTCGGTCGCGGTGGTCGAGATGCGGACCATCCACAGCGATCGCATCACGCCGGTCGAGTCGAACGCCAGCGGAGAGATCGACGCCAAAACGCTGGCGGCGATCCGCGCGTTGAGATCGCCGTTCGGACTGCGCTCGGCGAAACCGCGGACCATACCCGCGCGGAGCGAGGCCAGCACCAGCGGCCACGCATGGCGTCCACCGACCGTTTGCTGCCGGAATCGCAGGTCGTCGGCAAAGTCGCGTGCGCGATCTGGGTTTGGCGCCAGCGCACTGACGTCGTGAAGCTGGATCAAGTATCCGATGAGCAAGTCCGTCCAACGATCGCAGCGGCGGCGAAGCCGGTTGATGGCGATGGCGTGCCGACGTTCGATGCCGGCGCCGTGAACGACGAGGTTGAGAACCCGGTTGCGGGCCTCCATGTGGCCGAGCAGGATGCTGCGGGCGATCGGCTCGCCATGAACGACGCCGCGGCGGCAGTCTCCGGCCGTCATCAACGCCGCCCAAACGCGGGTCAGAATCTCGCCGGTCAAAATCTCCTCGGCGACGGGCCACAACCGCGACCAGTCCGCCGTAGTTGGTCGACGCGCCGCTTGTTCCGCCAGGCGGCGAAAGTCAGCGAGCGTTCGCAGCCAACGGTCGAGCCGACACTTCGACGCGGTCCAATATTCGTCCAGCCGGGCGGACGCAGGTTGGGCCGCGTCGGCCAATAGCGCGGGACCATTGGACGTTAATAGCGCGGCGAGTTCGACGAGTTCGGCGGCGTGCATGAAGTGGATGGCGACGAAGGCGCGATGGACTGAGGCAGCGTTTGCGTCACCGTCCGAAAACAACCGGCGGGCGAAAGCCTGAGAGGACCAAGGCTCGCGCGCCGCCGGACGCCTAGGAGGTGCGTGGAAAGAGCAGAGCAAGCCGCAGGCCAGTCGTCGGCGAATTCGCCGGTTTCGTACGCAACGCGGCTAACGACGCGGTTTTCCCGGTGCCCCGCCTCGATCCAACGCGCCTGCGCGACGAGAGATGTTGCCAAAACACAACCCGCATGTCGCCACACGGCCGCGCAACGCAACCAGAATATGCCGAAACCGCGAGCGTTTTGCCCGCAAATTGGCAAGAAACGCAGCTTGGCAAAAAACGCCGTCGAGACCGAGGGGCACTCGATGCGCGACGACGCAATCCGCCGATCGGTACCGCGACTGAAACAAAGGTTCTACATCGTCCCAACGCGGGCGATCAAATCCACCGTGCGGCAGCTATAGCCCCATTCGTTGTCGTACCAGCCGACGATCTTGATGAGATCGTCCGCCTCGCCGTCTTTGGCCAGCAGCAGCGTCTGGTCGGCGACGAAGATGCAGCTATGCGGGTTGCCGATAATGTCGCTCGATACGATCGGGTCTTCGGTGTATTCCAAGATTCCCTGAAGCCCGCCCTTCGCGCAGGGCGTTTCCGCGGCCCGCTTGAACGCTTCGTTCACTTCCTTGCGCGTGACTTTCTTGCCCAATATTGCGGTGAGGTCCGTGACGCTGCCGTCGGGCGTGGGAACGCGGAGGGCCATTCCCGTGAGCTTTCCCTTGAGCGCCGGAATTACCAATCCCACCGCCTTTGCCGCGCCGGTGCTGGTCGGCACGATATTCACCGCCGCTGCCCGAGCGCGGTACAGGTTGTCGTGCGGCAAGTCGAGCAGTCGCTGGTCGTTCGTGTAGCTGTGAATCGTCGTCATCAGTCCCTTGACGATGCCGCCGAAGTTCTCGTGCAGCACCTTCGCCATCGGGGCCAGGCAATTGGTCGTGCAACTAGCGTTCGAGACGCACTTCATGTCGGCCGTCAATTTGTCGTCGTTCACTCCGAGTACACACGTCAGGTCCGGCTCGTCTTTGGCCGGGGCGCTGAGCACGACCTTGCGAGCACCGGCGGCGAGGTGCGAATCGTACCCGGCCTTGCCTTTGGCGGCGTCTGCCTTGGCCGTGAAGATGCCCGTGCTTTCCAGCGCCACGTCGACGCGCATATCCTTCCACGGCAGCTTGGCCGGATCGCGTTCCTTGAGGATCGGAATCCGCTTGTCATTGACGATCACGCTCGACTCGTCGAAGCCGACCGTCCCTTTGAAGCGGCCGTGCGTGCTGTCGTACTTCAGCAGCATGGCGAGCGTCTTGGTATCGGTCAGATCGTTGATCGCCACGACCTCGAATTCGCTGGCCCGCTCGCAAAGATTCCGAAACACCAAACGTCCGATACGGCCGAAGCCGTTGATGGCGACACGAATTGCCACGGTTTTCTCCTTTTTTTGATTATCTGCTATGGATTGGATTTCTGTCGATTGTAGACGACGCGCGATTATAGCGATGCTTGCCGCGGCATTCAATTGAGTCGAGTTGTCGCTCGCCGCTCGGCGGGCGTAGAATCTTGGGCTATGGCAAAACGCGAAATCGCTGGCAGTCGAGTCCTCGTTACCGGAGCATCGTCCGGCATCGGCCGCGAAATTGCGCTGGAGTTGGGCCGGCACGGGGCGGACGTCTTTTCGCTAGCCAGGTCTGCCGACAAACTCGCTAATTTGGCGGCCGAATTCGAAAAGCTGCCCGGTCGCTGCGAGATCGTCGTCGGCGACGTCACCGACGACGGCGTGCGGCACGACGCGGTGCGTCGCGCCACGGAGGCGTTCGGCGGGCTGGACGTGTTGATAAACAACGCCGGCATCGGGGCGCTCGGTCCGTTCGAGACAGCGACCGCCGAGCGATTGCGGAAAATCATGGAGGTGAACTTCTTCGCCGCCGCCGAGATGATTCGCACGGCGCTGCCCGCGCTAAAACACGGCCGCCGCCCGGCGATCGTCAACGTCACGTCGATTCTCGGCAGCGTCGGTATCCCGCAGTCGTCGGAATACTGCGCGAGCAAGTTTGCCCTCGAGGCATTGAGCCAATCGCTCCGAGCGGAACTCCATCGCCACGGCGTCGACGTGCTGGTCGTCGCGCCCGGCTCGACCGAAACGGAGTTCTTCGACCACGCTGTGGAAATGTCGGTTCATCCGCCCTGGCTCGACGCGAAGCGGACCAGCGCGGCCGCCGTCGCCAGGGCGACGGTCGAGGCCCTCGCTCGCGGCAAGCGATCGATCGTGCCCAACTTCCGCGGCCGGTTGATGTGCTGGGCCCAGCGGATCAGTCCGGGACTGGTCGATCTGGCGCTACGGCGGTATGGGTAGCCCGTCGCGTCGGCGGTTCGCATATGCGCAAAAAAACGCCGCGGCAAGGTGATTTGCCGCGGCGAGATGCACAGAATGCATGTTTTGTTCGTACCGACCGGCCGATCAACGCCGATTGCGGCGCCGACGTCGAACGACGAGCGGCCCAAACGCCGCAGCGATTCCCGCCAAAGCCAGCGAACTCGGTTCGGGCACGACCGCGGTCTGCGAGAACCGTTCGAAGCCGACGTCGATCATCTCGTGCATGTTCGGCAGGACGATCGCACTGCCGCTCGCGCCGTTGGCGTCGGTGGCGAAGTTCGCGTTGGCCAACGGATACTCGAATAGCCGCACCGGCGTCATCGCCAGCGTGAACGGCGAGCCATTGACGATGTCCTGATACACGACCGACACCAAACCGTTGTCCTCGCGATTGGCTGCCATCGCAAAGTCCTTATGCCACAATGAACTTTCGTAGTCGGCCAGTTGCGACGTGGCGGTGTTCGCGATCCGCACTTGAAAAGTGAACGAGTCGCCGGGATTCAATCCCGATGGAAATTGAACCTGCAAGAAGGGCTCCATATCGCCCATGAACGCCAGGTCCGAGTGCGATGTGATCGCGGCCACGCCGTCGTCGGGCTGCTCGAAGAACGCGAACGAATCGAACATGAATCGCGGGTCGCCGAAATCGATCCGTACGCTTTGCATCTGCATCGTGCTCGTCGAATCGTTCGTAATCCGAATGAACGGAGCGCTGCGCAGCGACGCCATTTGCACCGGCGTCTTCCACATGGCGAAATGTTGCGCCACCGGATCGTCGGGATTCATCATCAAGTTGAAATCGGTGCCGAAATCGATGTGGTACGTGACGGTGGGGTTCTGCGAACCCGTCTCTTGCGCGCCGGCGTATCCACCCACCGCGACCCACGAGGCGACCGCGGCCGCGAAGAGAATGCTGTGCTTCTTGCCGATAACATTTTTCATAAGGGGGTCCGTTTCACGGTTGCGGTTGGCGTTGCCGTGGCCATCGTTTGGCCCATGCGACGTTGGACGTTGCTGTCGATTCTTGTGTCGCCGACGTTTCTCACGTGTTTCGGGGCGTCGCCCGGCACGCGGTATCAAAAGTGAAATCTGCTCGACAAACGACGAAGTCAACGACGCCAACGTGCGACCGAACCCAGCGCGCACCGCGACCACTGTGGCCGCCGACTACGGCGCGCCAACGAACGAACGGGGTGAAGATCGCGAATTCGGAATCGCCCGACCGCACGGTAAATGCCGTGCATCGGACCGCGCATCAAGCGGGCGCAACGCGAATACAGCTACGAACGAACCATCCGCGAGCTGAAGCGAGGAAAGCCGAACGGGCGCTTCGGGAAGCGCAGCAACACTCCGCCAGGAGCGTGCGAGCGGCCATGCCAAGTCTACGGACAGCGTGTCACAGTAGCTGCGCCGCGAAAAACCGCTGCGGCGCTGACTTGGTCTTCATGAGAACGTACTCTCGAAAAGCGAGGCACTCGTCGGAGTCAACTAACAATCCAGGCCCACCAATAGTCATTGGTGCAAACAAAACTTGTCCGACGATGACATTTATCCTAATCGTCAGATTTTGCCTCGTCAAGCATCTGGGTGGTTTTTTTCACGATTTTTCGCAGCCAATGCAAAAACGCGCAAGGAACGCGGACCGAGTCAACGTCATCGAGATCCTTCGTCGCAGCGAGGATTCCGTCGTCGCCACGGCCGGAAAAAGCCCCGGCCGTGTCTCCGGCCAGGCTCGCCACAGGGGATTGCTTCGCTTATTTCGGCGGACGACTGAGCGAAAAGATCGGCAACAGCAGCGACAGGCCGATCGTTCCGACGACCACGCCCATCACGCAGATCATGATCGGCTCGATCAGGCTGGTGGCCGTCTTGAGCGACGTTTCCACTTCGCGGTCGTAGAACGAGCTGACCTTCTGCAAGACCTCGTCGAGACGCCCGGACTGCTCGCCGGACGCGATCATCTGGACCAACGTCGGCGGCACGAGGTTCTGGTCCGCCAATGCTTCGCAAATCTGTTCGCCGGCCGTGACGCGCTCCCGCACGCGGTTCCACAGTTCGTAGTACAGGCGATTGCCCGCCGACTCGCCGCACAGCCGCAGCGCATCGAGAGCGCTCACGCCCGATGCAATCATCGTCCCCAGCGTGCTGATCGAACGACTCAAGATAATCTTGCGAAACAGCGGGCCGAGCAGCGGCAAATTCAGGATCGCGCCATCCCAGACTCGGCTGCCGGCCTCTGAGCGCTTCCAGAGGATCAAGCCCACGACTGTGCCGACGGCCCCGATCACCCACGCATACCAGTAGCCGATCAGCGCACGCGACGCCGACATCATGAACACCGTCATCTGCGGTAATTCGACACCCTTGCGCGAAAAGAGCGGCTCGAACTTCGGCATGATGAACGTCAATAGGAAAATCGTCACTCCGACGGCAAGCGTGGCGATGACCGCCGGGTACGTCATCGCCGCGCGGACCTTGGCTCGACTCTCCATGCGTGCCCGCAGGTAGTCGGCGATCCGTTCGAGCATTTCGGCCAGCGTTCCGGAGGCTTCGCTCGCCCGCACCAGCGCCACGTAGGTCGGATCGAAATACTTCGGATGCTCTTGCAGGGCGGAGGAGAAATCGCTTCCGCCTTCCACCGCGGTTTGCAGCGCGAGCAAGAGGCCCTTGAGTTTCGGATTCTTCTCCTGCGAGATCAGCCCCTGCAGAGCGGACGACAGCGTAATGCCCGTATCGACCATCACGGCCAACTGTGTGGTCACGTTAGCGATGTCGCGGCGTGAAACGCGACCGCCAAACAACCCGGCCGACTCGTCTTCTTCGTCCGTTACGTCGAGCACCGCAAACCCATCGCGACGCAGCCGTTGCGTGGCCTCGTCGACGTCGGCGGCGTCGATGCGGCCTTCGATCGTTTTTCCCAGCGGATCGCGGGCCCGGTATAGGTATGTCATCGTAAGCTCTCGCTATCAGTCCGCGGCGATCGTCGGCGAACTCTGCATTCGCCGTCGCAACGGGCCTGAAACTGCGGCGAAGGAATGATTACGGTTTTCATCACCAGGTTCATGTGTGGACCGCCGACGAGAACGTCGGGTCGAAGGCGTCGCGGCCAGGCGACGCGCACGCCGTGCCGACGATGTGGAAAACTTCTTCGACGGTCGTAACGCCTTCGCGCACCTTGCGAAAGCCGTCGAGTTTGAGCGTCAACATGCCATGTTCGAGCGCCAAACCGCGCATGCCGCTGATCGTCGGATTGGTTAGAATCGCGTCGCGTAGCGCATCGTCGACAACCAATAACTCGTGAACGCCGATCCGCCCGCGATAGCCGGTATTGCGGCACGCCCGACACCCGACGCCGCGGAAGTACTGCGGAACCTCGCATCCCATCCGCTCGACGGCCCTGCGGACGTTTCGCGTCGGCTCGTAGGGCTGGCGGCACTTGGCGCAGATACGCCGCACCAACCGCTGCGCCAGTACCATGTTCAGCGCCGCGCCGATCAAATACGGCTCGACGCCCATATTCACCAACCGCGTGATCGCCGAACAGGCGTCGTTCGTATGCAGCGTGCTGAGCACGAGATGGCCGGTGAGTGCCGCTTGAATCGCGGTCCGCGCCGTTTCCTCGTCGCGAATCTCGCCGACCATGATGATGTCCGGATCCTGCCGCAAGATCGTTCTTAGCGCCTTGGAGAACGTCAATCCGACGCGCTCCTGCACCTGGAACTGATTGATCAGCGGCAAATGGTATTCGATCGGATCCTCGACCGTGCAGATGTTGTTCTCCATCGAACTGATCGCGCTCAGTGCCGCATACAGCGTCGTCGATTTGCCGCTCCCCGTCGGCCCGGTCACCAGCAGAATGCCGTTGGGCGCCTCGATCTGCTCGCGCAGTCCGGAGAGTATGTCTTCGGCAAACCCCAAGTCTTCAAGCACCAGCGATACGCTGCGCGTGTCGAGCACGCGGATCACGGTCTTCTCGCCACGGTTGGTCGGGAAAGTGCTGACTCGCAAGTCGATGCGGCGACCGTCGAGCAGCACGTTCACCCGGCCATCCTGCGGCAGGCGGCGCTCGCTGATGTCGAGCGACGCCATCACCTTGATTCGACTGGTGACGGCGTTGAGCAAGTGCAGCGGGACTTCCAGCGCTTTGTATAGCCGGCCGTCGACGCGGTTGCGAATCCGCATGCAGCGTTCGGCCGGCTCGATGTGGATGTCGCTGGCCCCTTCCTTGACGGCGTTGAAGATGATGAAATTCACCAGCCGAATGACTGGATTCTGCCCGGCAATCTCCTCGATGTCGCCAATGTCCTCGGTTGCGTCCTCGATCAGCGTGACTTCGGCCGCATCCGAATCCTCGATGATGTCGTCGATCACGAACACCTTCGAGTTCGGCAGCGTCGTGATCATGCGGCGGACGTCTTTGCCGCTGGCCGCCACGATTTGTACGTCGAGCTTGGTGAGCGACGACAGTTCTTCGATCAGAAACAAATTCGTCGGTTCGCTCACCGCGACGGTTAACGTGCCGCGGACCACGAACAACGGCAACACGAGGTTCTTCTCGATGTACTCGCGCGGTATCACGTCGAGCACGGAGGGATCGAACAGCCGCTGATCGAGCTTGGCGTACGGCACGCGATAGACGACCGCCAGACACTCGATAATCTGATCTTCCGTGCAGAGTTCGAGGTCGGTCAGAATCTCGCCCAACAGCCGGCCCGCAGTGCTTTGCCGCTGATGCGCAAGCGCGGTCTCTAGCTGTTCGAGGGTTAGATATCCCTTCTCGACCAGCACGTTGCCCAATCGCGGGGCCGATGTGATATGAGTGAGCGCCATACTAAACAATCGTAGGGTGGGGGGGGGGGGG
>JBBDYI010000356.1:0-12194 GCA_040901705.1 Pirellulales bacterium
ACGTCGACATGCAGCGCATCAAAAAAACAACAAGAGGGCCGAAAAAACCGCCGCCCAAACGCATCTCCAACAAGCGCCAGCCCCACGTCTCGACCTATCGAATACTCAAAGCAAGAAGGCAGGTAAGATAAACTTGAAGACAACATATTCAAAGGGCTGATGGTTAAGTCCCAAGCATTCCGCCGGCGATCCACGGCAATTGCGAAGACCGGTATTCGGCGCCGGAAAGGTTGCGAAAGTCGAACTAAGGCTTCTCCCTTCGCCGCACGATCAGCACCGAGCATGGTGCTTGGGCCAGTAGCGTTTCCGATGTGCTGCCGATTACGAAGCGTTGCCAGGCGTTTTTGCCCTGGGCACCGACCACGACGAGGTCGATCGACTTTTCGGCGATGGTCTTGAGAATCTGCTCCGCCGGGTTGCCCTCGGCGACGATCGGTTCGCTGGCCGCGAACGGAGCGGGGAGCGTTTTGACGTATGCGGCCAGCTCCGCGCGCTTTTGGTCTTTGCTCAACTCGTGCTCCTTCGCCCAATTGGCGGCGATGGCTTCCGTTTCCGGATCGCGGGTTTGTTTTGTGAGCCAATCCGGGAGCGCCGTTTGAAAGTACGGTTCGACGACCGTCATCACGAAGCCCTGCGCATTGGCCGGCCAATGGGCATAGTGCAACGCGGCGCCGGCTTGCTTACTCGCGTCGGAGTCGTCCGCGGCCAGCAGCAAGCGGAACGGTTCGCCCGCCGGATGCTTTCGCGGGCGGGTCACCATCACCGGAACGCTCGCCGTGCGGGCGACGTGGCGCGCGACGCCGCCGAGCTTGACGCCGGCGAGCGGACCGCTGCCGCGGGCGCCGAGGACGATCAAATCGGCCCGGCATTCGTCGGCCGCCAGCACGAGGCCGGACTTCGGCGGCTGCGAGCCGACGATCATTTGTGCGCTAGCAGCGAGTGGCGCGACGAGGCATTCCTTCGCCTTGGCGAACACGGCATCGCAGAGCAACTGACGAGCGTGCGCGCCGCGACCGGCGTCGTCCGCGCCGATGCCGGGAAACGTCATCGCCGGCGGCGAATAGTAGAACGCCACCGCGTCCTTCTCGGCCAGCAGCAGCGGGGCGATCTGTCGAATTGCATCGAGGGAACCATCGGAACCATCGACGCCGAAGAGAAGCTTCATGGGGTAAGCCGTGGGCTTGAGACTGTATGCGTGAGAACTGAGCAACAACGCGGTCCAAATTGCGTCCGCGAAGCCTATTCAAGTGTACCGCGTCGTGGCTGCTTGGGCACTCCCGATGCACCGAGCCGATTCGCACGCTTGCCCTGCCTGCGGCTAATCCGGCGGCATTTCATCGCGCAGCGTCCGTAGCGCATCCATCAATTCCGGGCGGTCGGTGGCCACGGCCAGTGGTTCGAGCGAGGTCTCGATGTACGTCCAATCGAGCGCGTCACCCTGCCGGGCAAGAATTCCCTCGATGTCCGCCCAATCGCGACGGCGATTGGCGAAGGCCTTGAGGACGATCAGGTCTTCGGCGGAACAGATGCGCAATGAAACGCCGGGCAAGTACTCCGCGAGATTCGAGCGTTCGATCATCCGCTTCTCATAGTCAAGGCCGGCCAGCGCGACGTCGATGTCGACTTGATATGGCGACTTTAGCAAGAGGACGCGGTTGCGCAGCGCAAATTCCGCCGCGTCAGGACGCCTGGCCGAAAATGCTTCCAGCAGCAGGCTCACTACCGCGTCGTCATTCTCAAAGCCGGTGTAGACCGCCGCATCGACGTCCAACGTAACCCGCGATTCGCCCCAGGCTTGCACAGCCAATCCGCCCACGAAACAGAACGGCAGCGAGTTTGCGACGCAGAATTCTTGAAACGCGGCGGCCGTAGTGACGAGCTTCTGCATCATCGCAAGCGGCCAAACAGCCGTTGTTGCTCCACGAATCCGGAAGTCGTGCGACTCGCGCGTGTGGACAGCGCAGCTTCGAACGCATCGTCAAGGGCCACGATCATTTCGTGAATGGACGCGCCGCGCGACCTGTCGCGGCGTTCGCGTTCCAATTCTGGTGCTGCGCGGCGCCATGCCGCAGCCCAATCGCGAGCTTGCTCGGGAGTCATCGGCGATGTGGTTCGCGAGATTTCCATCATACTCCATTCTAGCAGATGGTCGGCGACGCGGCGACGCTACTCGGTTTGGTCTGTCCGTGACGCAACTCGCCACGAAGGTTATAATCCACAGCTTTGCACCATATCCCATTGCGCCCCTCATGGACATATTCGCCGAACTCACTTGGCGCGGTCTGATTCATCAGTCGACCGACGACGCCAATCTCGCCGCTTGGCTGAACTCCGGCTCGCGGACGCTGTATTGCGGCTTCGATCCGACTGCCGACACGCTGCACGTTGGAAGCTTGCTGCCGCTGCTGCTGTTGCGGCGGTTTCAACGGGCCGGCCACAAGCCGATCGCCGTAGTCGGCGGGGCCACCGGCATGATCGGCGATCCCAGCGGCAAGAGCGCCGAGCGGAACCTGCTCTCCGTCGACGCCCTGCGGGCGAACGTTCGCGGGATGGAGCAGCAGATGCGGCGGTTCTTGGATTTCGACGGCCCGAACGCCGCGTCGCTCGTCAACAACTTCGACTGGATGAGCGGCTTTTCGTATCTCGATTTTCTTCGCGACGTCGGCAAGAACTTTCCGATCAACGTGATGCTGGCCAAGGACTCGGTCAAGGGCCGCCTCGAGCGCACCGACAGCGGCATGTCGTACACCGAGTTCAGCTACATGCTGCTGCAAGCTTACGACTTCGTGTATTTGAATGAGAAGCACGGCTGCGAATTGCAAGTCGGCGGCAGCGACCAGTGGGGCAATATCACCGCCGGCATCGACCTGGGGCGGCGGATGCGGGGCGTGCAGCTTTATGGAATCACCTGCCCGCTGCTGCTCAAGAGCGACGGCTCGAAGATGGGCAAGACCGAGAGCGGGGCCGTCTGGCTCTCGGCCGAGCGGACCAGCCCGTACCAGTTCTATCAATACTGGATCAACGTCGACGATGCCGATGCGGGGACGTGCTTGCGGATGCTTACGGAACTGCCGCAAGCCGAAGTCGCCGCTCTCGACGAAGCCCGCGCGACCGATCCCGGCAAGCGGGACAGCCAGCGGCGCTTGGCCGAGGAACTCACCCGGCTCGTCCACGGCGACGCCGGCCTGTCGGCGGCTCAGCGGGCGACGGAAATCTTCTTCGGCGCGGAAATCGACGCGCTCAGCGATGGGCAACTCGTCGAGATATTCGCCGACGTGCCGAGCAAGACGCTTCCCGCCGATCGGCTTGCGGGCGATGGCTTGAACGTGATCGACGCCTTCGTCGAAGCCGATCTGGTCAAAAGCAAAGGCGACGCCCGACGGCAAATCCAGCAAGGCGGCGGCTACGTGAACAATCGCCGCGTCGACGCCATCGACCGCCAACTTTCGGCGGCCGATCTGGCCAGCGAAACGGTGATGGTGCTGCGGCTGGGGAAAAAGCGGTATGCGTTGTTGCGGTTCGAAGCGTAAGCGAGAGGTTTCGTTCCGCCGCCAATCGGCTGTCGAGCGGGGAGGCGGCGCGGCCAGTCGCGCAGACGACACCCGACCGCCCTGCGTATACTCACTAGTCGGACTATTGATGTGCCTAGTCGCCTGGAGCGCGATCGATGAAGAAGTCGAAAGTCAAGTTGGAAACCATCGAGCCGGTCGGGTTGCGCGTGTTGATCTGCAAGGACGAAGAGCGCCGCACGACCAAGGGCGGCATCCACCTGCCCGACGAAGCCAAGATTCCGGTCATCACGGGCCGCATCGTGGCGATCAGCTTGCAGATCGAAAACGATCCCGACTATCCGCTAAAGCAATACGACAAAGTGATCGTCAATCCGTCGAACGCGATCCCCGTGGACTTCGAGCGAGATAACAAGCTGTTCGTAATTCCGGTCGAGGACGTGGTAGCAGTCGTGCGGCAGGGCAATCCGGAAGCGGAGTAGCATTTCCGAACGAGACCAATGCCGAAACGACTCATTGACGTTTTGTTGACGGCATCATGCATGTTTCGGCGTCGCGGGCGGTGGTTGGTGGCGTCGAGCTTATTGCCCCCGGTGTGTTCACCGGGGGCTAAATGGCGTGTTTCTCCGAATCCTGAATCCCGAACCCTGAATTCCCATGATCGACCTTCGTAGCGACACCGTAACCAAACCGACGCCGGCCATGCTGGCGGCGATGACCGCCGCGCCCGTGGGCGATGACGTCTTTGACGAGGATCCTTCCGTTCGCGCGTTGCAACAGCGCGTCGCCGAACTGTTGGGCAAGGAGGCCGCCGTGTTCGCCCCGTCGGGCACGATGACGAACCAAATCGGCGTCCGCGTTCATTGCCAGCCCGGCGACGAGTTTCTGTGCGAGGCCGGCTGCCACATTTACAACTACGAGCAGGCCGCCTACGCACAGCTCAGCGGACTGGCCGCTCGGCCGGTCGACGGACACGAGAACATCCTGCACGTCGATCAACTTCGCGACTTGATCCGCGGCGACAACGAACATCTGGTCCGCACGCGGCTGGTATGCCTGGAAAACACGCACAATCGCGGCAGCGGCCGCGTGCTTCCATACGACGGCGTCGTGGAGATTTGCAATTGGGCGCACGAGAGCGGACTGGCCACGCATCTTGACGGTGCGCGGCTGTTCAACGCCGTGGTGGCCACCGGGATTTCGGCGAGCGATTGGGCCAAACCGTTCGACACGGTGAGCGTCTGTTTTAGCAAGGGCCTGGGCTGCCCGATCGGCTCGGCGCTGGCCGGTCCCGCGCCGCTGATGAAGCAGGCCCGGCGAATTCGCAAGCTGTTCGGCGGCGGCATGCGGCAGGCCGGCGTGATCGCCGCGGCAGCGCTCTACGCCCTCGATCACCACATCGACCGCCTGGCCGAAGATCACGCCGCGGCGCAAATTCTTGCCGAAGCGGTGCGAGCGACCGCCGGTTTGCGCCTCGAACCCGACCAGATCGACACCAATATCGTCATCTTCAGCGTCGACGCGAGCCTCGCCACGGCGCACGAATTCGTCGCCGCGCTTGCCCAGCGCGGCGTTCAGACGCTGGCGGTGAGCAAAACCCGCGTCCGCGCGGTGACGCACCTTGATGTGTCCCAGTCCGCGGTGGCCGAAGCCGCCAAGATCATCAAGCAAACAGCCGAAGACCTCGCCAACGGTAAGCTCGAACTCGCCGCGGTCGAAAAGGATTCGGCCGCGTATGGACGATAGCACGGCCGTAGGTCAGGCCAAGCGGCTGCGCGAAGCACCGTCACCCGCGCCGGCCTGACGGAAGCGGCGGACGATGTAGAGCGTGGTTGTCAGGTCGGCGCGGGTTGAACGCAACGAGAATGGCGAATCGGTTTCCGCTTGACCTGACCTACCCGACTATCGCCCAATCGACTTCCAAATCTCGCCGAGCGAGACGCCGTGCTGGGCTGCGGCTTTTCGGCAGCTTTCGTACTCCGGCGAAAACTTTTCGCCGCCGCCGGGGAGATCGGCCACGACGCCGTCGATCGGGCCGTAGGCCGTTTGTATTTGCGTCTTGCGGCGGGCGAGCACACGGCGGCGGACTTCGCTGCGGCGGACGCCGAGCGTGGTCGTCTCGCGGAACAGCACCGTTTCGATTTTGTCGGCATCGGCGGCGCGGCACATGACCGACAACGCCACGCCCGGCCGGTTTTTCTTCATGGCGATCGCCGTCGTCGTCACGTCCAGCGCCCCGGCTTGCCAGAGCCGCTCGATGCAGTAGCCAATCGCTTCGCCGGTGATGTCGTCGACGTTCGTCTCGAACATCGTGACGGTTTCGCTCATCACGCCGCCGCCGGTCGTCGCCGCGCCGCTTGCCAAACCGCTCGTCGAATCGCCGGCCACATCGGTTGTCGCACCGACGAGCAATCGCAACACGTTCGGCTGCTCGGTTAGCTCTCGCGTGCCGGCCCCGAAGCCGATCTTCTCGATGGCCATCGCCGGCAACGGGCCGAACGACTCGGCGAGCGTGGCCACGATTGCGGCGCCGGTCGGCGTCGTCAATTCGGCCTGGACGATCGAGTCGGCCAGTGGAATCCCGGTGAGCAATTCCGCCGTCGCGGGCGCGGGAACGCTGACCCGGCCGTGGGCGATCTCGATAAACCCGCCGCCCGTCGGAACCGGCGAACACAACACGCGATCGACGCCGAGCAACTCCCAGCCAATGGCCGAACCGACGATGTCGGCGATCGAATCGACCGCGCCGACTTCGTGGAAATGGACCTTGCGGATCGTCGTGCCGTGAACCTTCGCTTCGGCCTCGCCGAGCCGCGTGAAAATCCGCTTGGCGAGGTCTTTCTGCCGGTCAGTGAGCGTGCTCGCGTCGATCTTGTCCGCGATGTGGTGCAGATGCCGGTGGGCGTGTTCCGGCTCGTGCTCGACCGTGATGTGCGTGGCGCGGAAACCGTGCCGCTTGACTTCCGTGGCGACGAGACGGCAACTCGGCAACGCGAGCGAATCGATGCCGGCTTGAATCGCGGCCAAATCGACGCCGGCGTCGACCAAGGCGCCGAGCATCATGTCGCCGCTGATGCCGCTGAGGCAGTCGAGGTAGGCGATGCGCATGGGTAGGCGGGAGGCTGGAGGTGCGAGGACTTGGGGCCGACGAGCAGCTTAGCCGATTGCGTTGCCGCGGCGAAGTGGCGCGGCAAAGAGTCCAGCAAAGTCGCGAGCGTCGGAGCGTGCCGCCAACCCTACCCCTGAACCCTTGCCCGCCATTGTTGCCAGGTCCAGTCGCCGCCGGGCGGCCTTAAGAACTGCTTGTACTCGTGCGGCCCGCCTTCGACGACGAGAACGTAGACCAGATCGCCCTCTTGCCAGGCGGCGGCGCAGACACCTTGGGTCGTCGGAGTGGCGGGTTGTGACGGCGGGTAGTCGGCAAGGCCCGACACCGGCGCGGCGGGCGAAACGACCAACAACGTCGCCCGTGGGCCGCCGGGGGCAAGATCGATGTAGTAAGCGATCGCGTCGCTGCCGGCCATCGCGTCTTCGATTCGTCGCCACTGCGTGTTCGCCGGCACTTTGATCAGTTGGCGGCTCGGCATGCGGTCGCTGGGGGCTTCGGCGAGCGGATTGCCGTCCGTGCGAGCGTCGCGGGTACACAGACCGATCGCGGCGTCGAGAACCTGTTCGGCGGTCCACGGCTGCGGCGGTTCGGGCCACAGGTGAATCGCCAGCATCACGGTTGCCGCGACGGCCACGACCCCGCTGGCCACAAAGGCCCGTCGCCGCCAACGTCCGCCGCCAATCGCGGGCGGCGTGGCGCGACTCGCTTCGACGGCCAGATCATTTGAGGAATTCGGCGCATTGGCTTCGTTGGCGGGTGTATCGCTAGCCGCAGCGCCGCTCTGCGATCCGGCCGCCGCCAACCGCGAAAGCAGACAATCCGCCAATCCAGCGGGTGGCTGCATAGCGTGGAGAGCCGCTTCGAGCCGCCGATCGGCATACTCGACCCGCGAACGCAACTGCCGAGCCGCCGGGTCCGCGTCCAGTCGACGCGCAACGTTAGCGAGCGCCGGGTCGTCCCATTCGGACTCACCCGGTCGGCAAGCATCCAGCGCGGCTAGTAGGTCACGGTCGGACATGGGCGGAAAGTTTCAAATCTCAAATCTCAAATCTCAAATCTCAACGATCACGATTCCGGTGTCTCGGCCTACTCCTTAGGTCACGACGATTTAAACTGCCGTTTCGCGGCGGTCGGGTCCAACCGCGTCGTATCGTGTCCGTTATCAATTCGTCTCGGCGTCGGTCTGCCGCCGGCTAGCAATCGATTACGCAAATGGCTTTTGGCTCGCGACAGGCGGCTCATCACCGTGCCGGGCGGAAGGTCGAGTTGTTCGGCGATGTCGCGGTAGCTGGCCTCTTCGAAGTAAAACATCAACACGGGCACGCGGAATTCGTCGGGTAATTCGTCAATTGCCGCTTGTAACCGTTCGGTGTCGATCGCGTCAACGTCGTCTTGTCCGGCGGACTCGACCGACGTGCGATCCGGCACACTATTGATATCGATTTCCAATCCGCCGGCTGGCATCGGCACGCGGCGGCGTCGCATCTTCAAAAACACATTCCGCGCCACGACCAGCAGCCAATGGCCCGCGCGGTCGGCGTCGCGAACCTGATCGAGCTTTTCGTGCGCGATCAGAAATGCTTGCTGCGTAACGTCTTCGGCATCGGCCGCCGACCCGCATAGGCGATAGGCATAGCGATACACGGCGGCATGGTGCTCGGCGACCAACTGAGCCAGCGGGGCGGGAACCGTGCCGCCTGGGCTGGATTCCTGCGGCTGCGTTGCGCCCGCTTGCTCTGGTCGGTCGTCGGACATGTTCCGCCTGCGTCCTGACTCTTGGAGACCCGATGTCGACGATTTATTCCCGACAAAGTGCCGGAAAATGTTCGCCGCCGGGTAGTATTCAAGGCCCGCAGCCATTGCTATCATTTTGCACTGTGCCGCTGGCCCTGTCCCCCGCATCCTAAGGGGCCGCGATGGTGCAGACAACGCTCGACCCACCCCCGATTTGAGAAATCTGCGTTTTCTCCGCCAGAACTTCGGGAATAAACGGCCGGCCTTGGGGATCAAACCTTCCGAACACCCGCCGATTCGCAAAAAACGTCCGAAAAACCCCGCACGACCGGCCGAATCGACAAGTCGGCGTTCAAGCTACGTCTGGTATCTAAACACTAAGAAAGGGAAATGACCATGAAGAAACTGTTGGCACTACTGGTGCTCGTTAGCTTCGGTTTCGTCGCCGTCGGTATGACCGGCTGCGGCAATGACAAGGAAAAGGACAAGACGCCGGCCAAGGAAAAGGATAAGGACAAGACGCCGGCTAAGGACAAAGACAAGACGCCGCCAGCCGGCGAGAAGGATAAGAGCACTCCAGCTCCTGCTGGCGAAAAGACCGATGCCACTCCCGCACCGGCCGGCGAAAAGACCGATGCCACTCCCGCACCGGCCGGTGAAAAGACCGACGCTGACCCCGCACCGGCTGGCGAGAAGGCTGACGCTGACCCGGCTCCGGCTGGCGAAAAGACCGATGCCGATCCAGCCCCGGCCGGCGAAAAGGCTCCCGAGTAGTTTCATGCGATTCGCCGACTTGACTCGGGCGATTGAAGCTCGGCTCGATCGGCCGCGATTTGTTTCGTTAGTTCAATGTTTTGGTTTCGACTGTCTGCGGCCCGTTGGCTGCTGGAAGTTTCATTTTCTCTCAGGAAGGGTATTCCAAATGAAGAAGCTGTTTTGCTTGCTGACGGTGTTCAGCCTCTGCTTGGCTCCGATTGTCGGTTGCGGTGGCGACGCAAAGGATAAGGACAAGAAGACTGAAAAGGCCGCTGAGAAGGCCCCCGCCGAAAAGGCTCCTGCCGCTGAAAAGCCCGCCGCCGAAAAGACCGAGAAGTAGTCGTCCAACCCAGTCTGACGATTTGCACGCCGACGACCGCTGGTCGGTAGTCTTGCGGCGGATCGCAGGGGATTCGATAACAGAGAAGGAGGTCGACGCCAGCCGTCGGCCTCCTTTTTCTGTTTCGTCGCGACGGGTGTCTCGTGCGGCGACGATAAACGTCGGCCGACGACAGCAATACCGAGGATCGACCGGCAAACACAAATTGCCGGTCACGTATCGGGAGCCACGCCGATGCAGCAACCATCGTACGCTTCTTCAACGCCCGCCGAGTACAGCCCGCCGCCCGGCTGGACCACGCGATTTTCCTGGCCGATGCGGGCGTTCTTGTTGCTGTTTCTGTTCGATATGTTCGCCCGCGGGGTGCTCACCCTGATGCCCTGCGACGACTGGCAGGAAGAATTCGACCTGCCGACCTACCCGAAGCCGTTACCGACCGCCAGCGAATGCGGTCAGATTAACGAGGGCCGACACCCCGACGGCTATACGAGCGTCGCTGCCCGGCTCGGCGAATGCTTTCAGTCCGCCGGGCGGCACATGCTGCCCTGGCCGACGCCCGGCGAGCGAGAAAAGATCGACTCGGCTGCGGCGGCCGGCAGGTACGCGGCGGCCTGGACCGCCACGCGGTGCCGGTTCGTCGGGCGATTGGTCGGCATCGACCACGGCTGGCCGATGTTCTCGCCAAACGTTGGCACGAGCGACACGGTTGCCCGCGTGCGGCTCGTGTACGCGGACGGGTCGTTTGAAACGTTGCATACCTGGGCCGATCCGCCCGATTTGACCCGTTACAGCCGCTGGTGGTACAAACGCCCGCTGCACATGGCGACGAAATTGGACGGCAGTTCGGATGCCCGCCGCGGTTTCAGCAATTGGGTCGCTCATAAATTTGCCGAAAACGCGGCCGGCTCGCCGCTCGTGCGGATCGACTACTACAAGATCGAGTTCGATTATCCACCGCCATCCGCGGACGCCGCCGCGTTTCTCGCCGACCAGACCGAAGCGCATCGCGAGCTGAGCGGGACGCCGTTTTGGTCCTACGACGTGGCCAAGAAATCAGGCACATGGAACCGCTAACCGATCCCGCTGCGCTGTCGCCATCGCGCTGGACGCGATTCGCTCACGAGCCGCTGCGCGCCGAGCGCATCGCCGTGGCGCGGATTTTCTTCGCGTTCGTGCTGCTCGGCGACCAGATCGTTCAAATGCTGCCGTTTCTCGATTGGTGTTACGGGCCGAACGGGTTCGCCCCGGCCGGATTGTACGACGGCAATTGGGCCGAAACCTGGCGCTGGGCCGGCACGCTGCTGGGCACCGATAACATGGCGGTGATCACAACCTGCTTTTGGTTGTGGGTCGCCGCGACGTTTGCATTCCTCGTCGGATATTTTACGCGCGCTGCCGGCGTGCTCGTCTGGCTGGGAGCGATGTGCTTTCTGGCCCGCAATCCAATGCTCAAGAACGGCGGCGACGATATTCTGCAGATCGCGCTGTTGCTATTGATGTTCGCGCCCTGCGGGCGGGCGCTGTCGATCGACGCTTGGCGGCGACGGCGAAAGCTCGCGGCGGCCGGCGATGGCGAGGCGCTGCGGGCTTCGCGATTCGTGCCGCCTTGGGCCGTGCGCGTGTTTCAACTGGAACTTTGCACGATCTACTTCTTCACGGGCCTGGCCAAGCTCGGCGGTGAAACCTGGTGGCAAGGCACGAGCGTGCATTACGTGCTCAACGACATCACGATCTCGCGGTGGTCGTTTGCTCAATTTCCTGTTCCGATTTGGATCACCGCGCCGGTCAACTACATCTCGCTGGCATTCGAGGTGTTCTTCCCGCTGCTCGTGCTGTGGCGGCGTACTCGTTTCTGGACGCTGCTGTATGGAATCCTATTCCACGTCGGCATCTTCTTGTCGGTTGACGTCGGCTGGTTCAGCATTTACACCATCGCTCTGTACGGCGTGTGGATTCCCGATGCGTGGTGGTGGCGATACTTTGGGCCGGGGCGTGGGCACGATGGGCCGATCGACGAGCCGGAAAACATGGAGGCCGGGCCGCACGACTATCGCGTCTATTTCGACACGCTGTGCCCGATCTGCCGCCGTTCGCGGGCGGCGTTGCAGCGGCTCGACTGGGGTGGGCGGCTGGTGTTTCGCGACATTCACGACCGCGAGCGGATGGAGCGGGAAGTGCCCGGCGTGTCGTATTCGCGGGCGCTTAGGGAGATTATCGTGGCGACGCCGGAGCAGGGGTCGGGGGTCTGGGGTCGGGGGTTGCGGATTGCGGCGTTTGGCCGATTGCGACGGCTATTGTTCGGTCCCAAGGTGCTTGGCGGTTTCGCGGCTTTGCGGCGCGTTGCTTGGGCGTTGCCGGCGGTGTGGCCCGTGCTGCCGGTGTTGTACGTGCCGCTGGTGCCGACGGTGGCCCGGTGCGTGTATCGCGCGGTCGCCCGCAATCGTTATCGGCTGGCCACCTGCGAAGACGGCACGTGCGAATTGCACCTCCGCGCGTTGGCCAAGGCGAACCTCGACGAGGCCGAAATCCGCCGCATCGTGGCGCAGGCGCGGGGAAGCAGGGCCGCGGCTGGAGAGGCGGGCGCTGGAAAGGCGGGGCTAGGGCAGCGAAACGGTTGAGAATTGGGGCGGCAATCGAGGCGCGGCGACTTCCGCCGAGCGGGGCGACGATGCGCACGCCAGACGCTACGACGGCGGTTTCTGTGGCGGCCTTGAGAATCTTACCTTTTCGTACAGCGACACCACCT
>JBBDYI010000357.1:0-4433 GCA_040901705.1 Pirellulales bacterium
AGAATCGCTCGACAGTGCATTCGGCGAAAGGATTCGCCTCCTACAGAATTCGGTTGCGGGAAGAACGTATTCGATTGACCTGGCAAGTAATTCTCTCGATGACGGCCAAAGAACATCAAAACAACTCGGCGGGGTCGGCGCGATACGCGTGGCGTAGCGCGAGAACTCCAGCTCCGATGCACATCGAGACCGCCAACGCGAATACGACGGCGGTCCGGCCCAGATTCATCTCGATCGGCAGATTCGTCACCTGGCTCGTCAGGCGATAAAGCACTTCGGACAGCGCCCAGCCGGGCACGAATCCCAGCACCGCCATCGCCGCGGCCTGGCGCATGACGACGCCGGCCAGATAGCCGTTGGTATATCCCATTGCCTTGAGCGTAGCGTACTCGGCGATGTGGGCCGAGATGTCGCTCGACAAGACTTGATAGACGATCGCCAGCCCGACGAGCATGGCGACGACGACACCGACCTGAAAGATGACGCCGATCGATGTGGCGGTCACCCAACGATGCCGCTCGAATGCGAGCACGTCCTGCCGGGTAAGTGCTTCGACGTCTTGTGGAAGCGTGTTATTCAGATGCGCCACGACTTCGTCGGGATCGGCGCCGGCTGCCAGCTTGACCAATCCCAGCGTCACGTCGCCGGCGGGCCGATCGGGAAAAACGCGACGGAATCCGCCTTCACCGAGCAGCACCGCGCCGTCCGCGGCCAATCCCGTGCCGATCGCGAAATGCCCGGCCAGGCGAATCTCGCGCATGCCAACCTCGGTGGTCATGCCGATATCGCCGTCGCCAAACTGCTTGCCATCTCGCGGACCGAACTCGGCTCGCGTGGCGCGATCGATCAGCGCCTTTTGCGGATGCGCGAGGAGCGCCGATTGACGGCGGATTTCCGGCGCGCGAAACGCAGGGGCATTCGGGTCGATGCCCATGGCCAGGATGCCGCGGCTGCTTCCCGATTGCGGATGGCGCCACACGGTGAGCGCTGCGTGAAAGGGCTGTACGCGCTCGACGCCCGGCACGGCCGCCGCCTGATCGAGCCGCGTGCGAGAGAACGAATCTCCGTCGCATAAATGCAGGTATTTCCGCGAACGGATCGCAATATCGAAGTCCAGCGATTGATAGATCGCCGTGGCGGTCGTCTCGATCGAACCGAAGAACCCCAACTGCATGAAGATCAGCACGACCGCGAACGTGATGCCCGCCGCGACGGTGGCCGTTCGCGACTTGTTGTGCGCCAGATTATGCCACGCGAGCGATGTCTTCATGGCGGCAATGCGCGGGCTTGGGTAGCCGAATTCGCCAAAGTTCGGATTCGCCTGCAGCCTTGGGCCTTCGGCTACTTTTCCATCAAAATCGTGACGTGACTATCGGGAGTCAAACTCGACGTCGACCTGCAATCCAATCCACTGCGCGGCGATGCGGCTGTTGGCCTCGTCCAGCTCGATCCGCACTTCAACGACACGGCGATCGACCGCCGCGGTCGGATCGAGGCTCGACAGTCCCGCCGCCGAGACCATTTGCCCGACGCGCGTCACCGTTCCCGCCAGTCCCTTTTGGTCGGCCGGCGGCGGGAATGCTCGGCTGGCGATCTTCGCCTGTTGGCCGACAGCGATTCGTTTGACGTCCGTCTCATACACCTCGGCAACGACGACCAAACGGTCCAAATTCGCCATTTCGAGAATCGGCGATCCGCCCATCAGTTCGCCTTCGCGGGCGTGGACTTTGAGCACGGTCCCGGCGCGTGGCGCAACGATGGTGGTCCGCGCGAGATTCTCTTTGGCGAGGTCGAGGTCTTTGTTGAGCGATGCGAGTGGAATTTGGCTGAGCGTTTGCTGTTTGGCCGCGCGGGCGGCTTCCAAATCGGCATTCGCGGCGACCAGACCGACCTCGCGGCCAACGGTCAGCTTCTTGAGCAGCGACTGTGCGGCAAGCAATTCGGCCTTCGCTTGTCGAACGGCCAACTCCTGATGTTCGCGCTCGCGCGGCGACGCAAGTTCCTCCGAAAGGCCGGAGAGCCGCTCGGCGTCCTTCTCGGCGGATGCGACATTTGCCGTCAGGAACTCAATTTTGTCTTTTTGGGCGTCGATATCGGTCCGCTGTGCTTCGGCCTGAGCGACGGCGGATTGCGCGGCGACGATTTTCGCGTCGCACAGCGTTTCTTCCGCGGCACGCCGCTCCGCTGCCTCCGCGATCCGCGCAGACAGGGCTTCGACTTCAATCACTCTCAGGGTCCGGCTGTCCAGATGGGCCAACGCAGCGCCGCGCTCGACAACGTCTCCTTCGCGGACGAGAAGTTCGCCCAGCCGTTCGCCCGTCAATGCCGCGACGCGAATCAATCCACTGGCAGGTTGGATTCTTCCCATAGCACCGACGGCGCGTACGACTTTCGAGTCCGCATTCGCCGCCGACGTCCCCGTGGGCTCGGCTGGCGACGAACCATTTCCGAAAATCTGTCCGGCCAAATCCGTGGCATAGGCGATCCATCCGCCCACTCCGATCGCCAAACCCAAGAGTATTAAGGACGTCGCCCGTTTCACGGATGTCCGCTCCTGCGGCGGCTGCGTAGATTGCCCATTGGAATCAACCACTATTCACGAATCGACCTTAGAACCGTATTCATTTTACCTTGCCAGTCGGCGGCCTCCTTTGTCAAATCTAGACTTGTCGGCGGTTTTGCCGGTCGAGTGTACGGCAGCTCGTCCGAGCGTGCATGTCGCGGGACGCCGACGGGCAAATCGACGCGGCTCCCTTTACAATGCACGTCTACAATGCACGTCGATCGAATTCTCAGCTCAATACGACCCTCATGATCCGCGTATCCGTCACTAAAACGAATCGGCACGGATCCGCCGTCGAGGAGGGAGAGGTTACGGATTTTTTCGGCGAGCTGGAGATCGGCCGCGGTCCGAACCGCGACGCGCCTCGCTGCATCGTAAACGATCCTTGCCTGTCGCGAGATCAACTCCGATTGAACGAATTGCCGGACGGCCGTGTTCGCATCGAGAATCTCAGTCAAAGCAACTCGGTCGAATTGTCGGACGGACGAACGCTGGAGACCGGCGCTGTCTTCGAGGCCCCAATCCCCATTCGCCTGTCGGTGGGCCAGACGCAGATTTGGCTTCGCTCCGGCGAAACACGGGAAGGCGAAGCGGGCCTTGCTTCGGCGGCGCTGATCGTCGCGCCCGCGGCGGCCGGCAAGGGCGATGGCCGGAAAACGCTGCGGCTGCTCGGCGAATCGCCCGATGCCGAAACGCTCGCGCGTTGGTTCGAGACCGTAATAAGCGTTCAGCGTTCCGCGGCGGGTTCCGAGGCATTTTACGCGGAGACGGCCCGCGCCGTCGTCGATCTGGTCGGCCTCGACCGCGGACTGGTGCTGTTGCGGAAGAACGAAGACTGGGAGGCCGTCGCGATGCACGTCGACGACGATCGCGACGCGCTGCCGTCCGGTCGCAGCTACAGCCGGGGAATTCTGGATGAGGTTTTTCGTTGCCGCCGCACGATTTACCAGAACGTCAACGAGGCGGCGCTGCGCGAAAGTTTGATCAACATCGAAGTCGTTGTCGCCGCGCCGGTGCTCGACGAGTCGCAGAGTGTCGTGGGGGTTGTGTACGGTTCGCGCCGCCGCGCGGTTGGAGAAAGTGGGCTGGAAATCCGACCGCTCGAAGCGCAACTCGTTCAGGTTCTCGCGGCAGCCGTCGGCGCCGGTCTGGCTCGACAACAGAAGCAAGCCGAAGCCGTGCGGTCGCAAGTCCAATTCGAGCAGTTCTTTTCCCCGGAACTTGCCCGCGAATTGGCGCGCGACGCCGGGCTGCTTGAAGGACGAGAGCGCGAAGTGACGATCCTGTTCAGCGACCTGCGAAACTTTTCCGGCATCTCTGAGCGGCTTGGCCCGCGCGAGACGTTTCGGCTAATGCAGGACGTGATGGAAGTTCAGACCGCCGCGATCCGTCGTTTCGACGGCGTGGTCGTCGATTATTACGGCGACGGCCTGTTGGCGATGTGGAACGCGCCCGCCGATCAGCCGGACCACGCGGCTCGTGCCTGCCGCGCCGCACTCGCGGTGATTGGCGAACTTTCGACGGTCAGCGACAAATGGCGGCAAGTCCTGGGCGAAAACCTGGCGCTCGGCGTGGGAGTCAATACCGGCCCGGCGCTGGTCGGCAACACCGGCAGCCGCGTCAAATTCAAGTACGGACCGATGGGACCTACCGTCAACCTGGCGAGTCGCGTCGAAGGCGCCAGCAAACAACTCGGCGTGCCGATCGTCATCACCGGCGCGACGCTGGCGAAGCTCGACTCCAGCTTTGCAGCGCGGCGGTTGTGCCGAGGCCGGCTCGTCGGGGCCGCAGAGCCGGTCGACCTGGTCGAATTGGCGTTGCATCCCAACGCCGAATGGAACGCACGCCGCGAGACGTTCGAAACGGCACT
>JBBDYI010000357.1:4443-12180 GCA_040901705.1 Pirellulales bacterium
ACCCCCTGCTGGCCGACAAGACGGGTCACTACGACGTGCCCAGTCTTAGCCTATTATCCCGCGCCGTCGAATGCCTGAAGATTTCGCCAAAATCCTTCGATCCCGTCGTCGAATTCACTCACAAGTGACGACGATCGCCCCGATGTAACGAATGCGATCGTAGGAAACAGCATCCTTTGACGGTTATCCATCCGACGTCGTCGGCGCGCCGGTCGCCGCGCCGTCGGCCGGTCAACTCGCCGCCGTTCCGGAACCGCGCGGTTTGGTTGTACTGCTGATGGGGCTGCTGGGCATCGCGATGCTGCGGGGTCGGAAATCGCGGAGGCTGCCGAACCGCCGGAGCTTTGGGTCGCAAGTGGCCGATTCCCAGCCCTACAGCCTATAGCCGGCAATTCGTAATCTGCGTTTCCAATATCGCCGACGCGCCGAGCGCTTCGAGCTTTTCCATGATCTCGATCATCTCCTTGCGCTTGACCATCACGCGGACCGCGCACCAGTCGGCGTCTTCCAGCGCACTGACCGTTGGCGAGTTGAATCCCGGAGTGACTTGCTCGGCAACTTTCAGCTTGCTCCGCGGCACGTTGTATTCGAGCAGCGAGTAACTGCGGGCGATCACGACGCCTTCGAGCCGGCGGACGATACGGTCGGCCAACTCGGTATGTTTGCACGCCGGGTTTTGGATCACGACGGTTTGATAGCGGCCGATGTCTTCGAGGATGCGAAGCTGGTTGGCGGCGAGCGTGCTGCCCGTTTCGACCAGATCGACGATCGCGTCGGCCACGCCGAGGGCGATCATTACTTCGACCGAGCCGCTGAGATTGACCAGATGCAGGTCCGCTCCGTGTTGCTTGAAGTACGACTCGGTGACGTGGGGAAAGCTGGTGGCCACGCGAGCGCCGGAGAGGTCGCGGACGCTCTTGGCCGGGCTGGACTCGCTGACGCAGATCGACAACCGGCACTCGCCGACGCCCAGATCGAGCCGCGAGGCCACGTCCACGCCCGCCTCGGCCACCAGATCGCCGCCGGTGATGCCCATGTCGATCGCCCCTTCGGCGCACAGCACGGGTATGTCCTCGGTGCGGAGGAACGTCATGTCGATCGGCGTTTCACCGGCGGACAACTCGCGGACGCGGGCGAACAGGCTCCGCTCCTGGCGGCGAAAGCTCAGCCCGGCTTGTTTGAGCAGGTCGGCGGCAATTTCAGAAAGGCGGCCTTTGCTGGGGACGCCGAAGCGGAAGGTTTGCATCGGGGGCAGAGGTCGGGGGTCAGGGATCGGGGATGGGGGGCACTTGGGCTGTGGGAGGCGAATCCTTTCGCCGATCGGCGTGGGTTGGCGGCACTGGTCGGCGAAAGGATGCGCCTCCTACAGTGAGATGTCAAAACGCCACGCCGAAGTCGGCCGCGATTTTATCCGAACGCGCCGCCTTGCAAAAGCGACGTCGATTGGCGCGAGACAGCGATGGCCTAGCATCGGTGACGCCGACGCCGCACCAGTCCGCAGCCGGCGGCGACGCCCAGCGTCGCCAGAATCGCGCTCGACGGTTCCGGCACTGCCGCTGCATTGGCGGCCACATCCACCGGCGGCCCGATAATGACCGGCCCGGTCGTTAGCCGCCGCTGAACCTGCGCCATGTCGGCCAGATCGACCCGTCCGTTGCCGTCCAGGTCGCCGTCGTCCCAAGTCGCGCCGGCGGACATACCGAAATTCCTCGCTAGAATCGCCGCGTCGGCCCGATTCACCGTGCCGTCGAGGTTCACGTCGCCGGGGCGCAACGTCGTCGAGGACATATTGTCGAAGTAGGCGTCGATCGTCGTGGGCGTTGTGGCGGCGGTGTTGTATTGGGCCACGAATCCCGAATAAAAGGCCGGATGCGGCGCGCCGGGTACGCCGCCGCCTGCGTCGTCGAATGCGGTAATCGTATTGAGTAGGTTTACGCGCGATGCATTCTCGTACACGCGACCGACGAGCGTCGTACCGCCCGCCGTATCGAGCACGTCGAGCTGCAAATAGAACTCCAACAACGGCGCATAACCGAAAATGGCCGCCGACTCGATCGTGGTCGGAGCGGCCGGATTGGAGTTGAGCGACTTGATCAAGTTGATCGTGCCGTCGTTGTGGTCGACCACGAGCACGTAGGAATCGTAATCGTTCGCCCGCGCCAACAGGCCAATCAAGTTGTTGTTGCCCGGCCCACCGTTGTCCCCGACGCCGACGGTTCCGCCGACGCGGACGTTCTGATAGTGGTGCGTCGTGCCGCTGGTGCTGCCAACGTAGCCGGCGGCCAGAAACATCGCCTGCCCGCCCGGCGTGCCCGGCCGCGGCACAACGAGGCGATCACCCGAGAATTGCGGCGTCCAATTGGGAATGTCTTGTGGAACGGCCGCCAGCGTCAAGCCAACATATCCCCACGTACCGCCGGCCGGATTGTGGGCTTGGTTGCCGGAAAAATCATCCGACCAATCGCCAAACGCCCCGTCGGATATCGACAATACCAATGCCACGGCGACCGTCGCCGCGCGAATCCAAACCGCTCGTTGATAACCGTTGCAGACCATCGGATGAATCTCCTCGCGCTGGGTGGGCGCCGCAACCGCGACGCCGGCAAGTGACGAACGAAACAAAATGCACGCGCAGTCCATCGCCGCGACTCGCCACCCGACGAGCAATCCTTCCCTCCAGCATGTGTTGCCGAGCGGGAAAAGTAAACCGTTTGGCTGTCGGTTTCCTGTCGGATTCGGCCCACCGACGCCCAGATTTGCTCCGCCGCCCGGCGATATATACTTCCCTAGCCAGTTTCGCGTCGGCGGGTGAGAATACCATGTGGTCCGTGCGCAGTAATTGTTCCGCGGACCACGCGACCACGCGATTCGTCGCCCGCGAGCGCCACGTTTACCGCCAACCCCACATAGTCCGTTGCCGGCACACCACTTCGTCCGCGTCGGCCTGCTTGCCCAAGTCGGCCGTTTCCGGTCCGTCGACGCCACGCGGTATCCCCGCGGGATACGGGTGGTCGTGCGCACGGTCCGCGGCCTGGAACTCGGCGAAGTCCTCGGCTCGCCCGACGGTGGGACGAACGCTCTGGGCAGCGATGTGGCTGTCGACACGACCGACGGCACGATCCTCCGCCGAATGACAGTCGAGGACCAGCTTCTCGAAGCGCGGCTCGAACGCCACCGCCACGAAGCCTTCGACGCCTGTTGTCGCCGGCTGGACGAGCTGGGAGTCGCCGCCGCGCTGGTCGACGTCGAACATCTGTTAGACGGCCGCGGGCTGTACTTCTACTTCCTCGGCAAAGTTCCCGCGGAGGCCGAGCAGATTACCGACGAGCTCGCGGAAGTGTACGACGCCAACGTCCAGTTCCGCCGGTTTGCCGAAACCCTCACCGCCGGCTGCGGACCCGACTGCGGCACGGAAAGCGCCACCGGCGGCGGCTGCACGAGTTGCGCCACCGGATGCGCTGTCGCCGACGCATGCCGAAAGTAGTCGACGGTAATTGGGGCGCGGGCCGGCACACCGCGGTAAGCCGTCAAGTGTCCAGTCCGCCCGGAATCACCGGCGCAACCGCCAGAGCCCGCCCAAACGGCAGCGATTGCCGGACTTTTTGCGTGCGGCTGCATTGCCGTATCTAGGACGTAGGCGACTGCGGCGTTTAGACTGATAGACTGACGGTAGCGACGCGTTCGCGGTGCAGTGCAAGCCACGCCGCCATTCGCCCGCCCGCTGCATCTCACATCGCCGGTCGCCTTCGGTCGTTCTCCATGATTCACGTCGAGCACCTCACCAAGACCTACGCCGATTTGCGGCGCGGCAAGATTGTCGCCCTCGACGGCCTGTCGTTCGACGCCTGGGAAGGGCAAATCTACGGCCTGCTCGGCCCTAACGGCGCGGGCAAGACGACGGCGCTGCGAATTCTCAGCACGGTGCTGCAACCGACCTCCGGTTTGGCCTCGGTGAACGGCTTCGACGTCGTGCGGCAGAGCAGCGAAATCCGCCGCCAGATCGGCTTCGTTTCGGCCAACACGGCCGTCTACGACCGCATGACCGCCTGGGAAATGGTCGAGTATTTCGGCCGGCTGCACGGCATCGAGCGCGACGAGCTTCGCGAACGCATGGAGCGGCTGTTCGAGCGACTGCAAATGAACGAAATCCGCGATCTGCTCGGCGCGAAGATGTCGACCGGCATGAAGCAGAAGGTGTCGATCGCACGGGCGCTGGTTCACGACCCGCCGGTGCTGATCTTCGACGAAGCCACGTCGGGGCTGGACGTGTTGGTCGCGCGGGCGTTGTTGAGCATCGTGGCCCAGCTTCGCGAACAAGGTAAGTGCATTCTGTTCTCGACACACATCATGCGGGAAGCGGAACGGTTGTGCGACCGCGTGGCGATCATGTTCCACGGCCAGATTCTTGCCGAAGGAACGCTCGGCGAGCTGCGCAACGAACACGACGAGGACGACCTCGAAGAATTGTTCTTCCAGTTGATATCCAAGCACGAACAGGCAGCGGGGATCGGGGTTCGGGGCTAGGGGCTCGGGTGAATTCCGCAGAGCCAACAGCGTCGGACGACGAAGAAGTTTCGGTCAATTCCACGCCCCAAACCCCGAACCCCGCGCCCCAAACCGCATGTCCTGGCAAAACGTCAAACTGATTTTCGCCCGCGAGGTTCGCGATCAACTTCGCGATCGGCGCACGCTGTTCATGATCGCCGTGCTGCCGATGCTGCTGTATCCTTTGCTGGGCATTAGCTCGTTCCAAGTTTCTCAGTTTTTCCAAGAACATCCGACGCGGGTACTGGTAGTCGGCGGCGAAGAACTGGCCGCCCACGACGCGCCGCCGCGGCTGTTCGACGCCGACGGCACGAACTTCGATCCGGCGTTGTTCGCCAACGAGGACAAGCCGTCGCTCGTGAAACTGACGTTCGTCGACGCCGCCGACCTGCTCCCCGCGCACGGCAAGGATGACTCGGCATCGGCGAAGCAATTGGCCGATGCCGCGCGTGCGCGAATGCGCGAAGAAAAGTTCGATGCCGTGATCTACTTCCCAGACGGGTTTTCGCACGAGCTGACTGCTTTTCGCGCAGAACTCAAATCCCGCGTGGCGAATCCTCCGGAGGATCGGCCCCTACAAGACAAATCGGCCGATGGTAGCTCCGAGAATGGTAGCTCCGTCGATGGTAAATCGACCGATAGCAAAGCCGCGACCGGCGAAGAGAAATCTCCGCAGTCCGACGTCAAAAAGCCCGGTATTCCCAACCCGATCATCTACTACAACACGGCCCGCGAGGCGTCGCAGGTTGCCCGTGCGCGGATCGAGGGCGTGTTCTATCGCTGGACGACGAAAGTCGGCGAACAAAACCTGATCGACAGCGACGTGCCGAAGTCGGCCGCTCACCCGTTCTCGCTCGAATCGAGCGACGTGGCCGAAGCCGGTCGCCGCGACGCGGTTACTTGGGCGAAGATTCTGCCGTTCGTGCTGATGATTTGGGCGCTCACCGGCGCGTTTTATCCGGCGGTCGACCTGTGCGCCGGCGAAAAGGAACGCGGCACGCTCGAGACGCTGCTGTGCAGCCCGGCGCAGCGGAGCGAAATCGTCGTCGGCAAGTTGCTCACGGTGATGACGTTCAGCATGGCGACGGCGGTGTTGAATCTCGCGAGCATGGGGCTGACCGGTGCGATCTTGCTTTCGAGCATGCCGCAACTCGGCAACATGATGCAGCTTGGCATGCCGCCGGTCGAGGCGATCTTCTGGCTGGCTTTGGCTCTGCCGCCCGTTTCGGCGTTGTTCGGGGCGCTGGCCGTGGCGCTGGCCGCGTTCGCCCGCAGCACGAAAGAAGGCCAGTATTATCTGATGCCGCTGATCCTGGTCACGATGCCGCTGATGATCCTGCCGATGCAGCCGAGCATGGAGTTGACGCTGGGCACGTCGCTGATTCCGGTGACCGGGTTGATGCTGCTGTTGCGCGAGTTGGTGATGAGCAACTACGCCGTCGCGGCCACGTTTGTCGCCCCGGTGGCCGGCGTCACGCTTACCGGCTGTTTCTTCGCCGTCCGTTGGGCGATCGATCAATTCAACTCCGAATCGGTGCTGTTCCGCGAAAGCGAGCGGCTTGACCTGGGCCTCTGGCTGCGGCATTTGCGCGCCGACCGACTCGCCACGCCGACCGCCGCGATGGCGATCGCGTGCGGCCTATTGATTTTGTTGATACGGTTCTTTACCACGCTGGTAATCACGCCTCCGGAAACCGCGGTCGGCTTACTCGTCCTACAGGCCGTCACGTTGCTGGCGTTCGTCGCGGCTCCGGCGCTGATGATGACGGTTGTGCTCACGCGCAGCCCGCGCAAGACGCTGATGCTGCGGCTGCCGAAGGGACAGGCCCTCGCCGCTTGCATTGCGCTGGCCATCGCCTTTCATCCGCTGGCGATCGTGCTCCGCGACGCGCTCATCTGGCTGTATCCGGTCAACTCGCCGATGCTTGCCGGCATGGAAGCGTTGTTTACGGAAGTACCGTATGTGTGGTTGGTGCTCGTGTTTGCGGTCCTGCCGGCGCTGTGCGAAGAGGTCGCCTTTCGTGGGTTCATCCTGTCGGGCCTCCGCGACATGGGGCATCCGTGGCGGGCGATCCTCGTTTCGAGCGTGCTGTTCGGCGTCGTGCATTTGATCGTCCAGCAGTCGATCAACGCGGCCATCCTGGGAGTTCTATTGGGCTACGTGGCGATTCGCTCCGGCAGTTTGCTCTGTCCGATCGCGTTTCATCTCGTCCACAACGGCTTGGTGTTCGCGCTGCCCAAACTTACGTCCGACGTAATCGCAGGGCATCGCGTCTTCGACGTGCTTCTTGTGCCTACGACCGACGGCAGCATCATCTATCGCACGCCGGTCGTGATCGCGGCCGCACTGGCGTCGATGGCGGCGCTGACGTGGTTTCGCAAGTCCACGCGACAAACGGCGCGAGACGCAGCGGACAAGTTCGCAGTCGCCGAAGTCGTAAACGAATCACCCGCCGCCGTCGTCGCCCGCCGCGAACACGTTCCCACTTGATCTCCCCAAGCCTCCAGTCCCCGGCCCCTGCTAAAGCTCCGCGAATCGCCGCAGAACCTCCAGTCCCTCCGCCTGACTTTTCTCGGGGTGAAACTGCGTGGCGAATAGGTTGTCGCGCCAGATCATCGAGCAGAACGGCCCGCCGTAGTCGGTCGTCGTGGCGATGACGTTCTCATCCTCTGGCACGACATAGTAGGAATGGACGAAGTAGCAGTGCGTGCCCGAGGGCATGTCGCCGAGGATCGGCGCGCGGCGGCGGATGTCGAGTACGTTCCAGCCCATGTGCGGCACTTTGAACTCGTGCGGCAGGTCGAACCGCACGACCTCGCCGCGGAGAATGCCCAGTCCTTCGTGTCGTCCGCCCTCGTAGCCCACGTCGAACAGCAGTTGCAAGCCGAGGCAAATCCCTAAAAACGGCTTGCCCGCATCGATCGCCGCGCGAATCGGCTCCACTAGCTCCCGCCGCCGCAGTTCCGCCATCGCGTCCTCAAACGCCCCCACGCCGGGCAGCACGATCTTGTCGGCCTTGGCCAGCACGGCGGGGTCGCTGGTGATCTCGGCCGCATGCCCCACGCGCTCAAATCCCTTTTGAACGCTGCGAAGATTGCCCATTTGATAGTCGATGATGGCGAGCATGGAGCGGGGGCTGGGGGTCGGGGGTTCGGGGCTGGGGAAGGAATCGGGATTTAGGATGTGGAAAG
>JBBDYI010000358.1:0-12034 GCA_040901705.1 Pirellulales bacterium
CCGCGAAAATCGCCGCACGGCCGATTTTCACAAACTGCTGGGGAAGTTGGGCTAGACGGCCGAACAAAAAACGCGACCGTCGAATTTGGCCATTTCCACAAGGCTTCAAGCACCGCGTGCAAACGCCGTAGTTCGGCAAAGCCGTCGCGGCGGGGTCGATCGGCATCCGCGGTTGGTCCTCAGCCGATGCGTCTCATGCCGCTGGTACGTTGCAGCGATCGAACGCGGACTTGCGCCACATCGCCGACCGATGTTAACGACGCCAGGGCCGCATCGACCGCTCCGGCTCGTGCCGTTCGACGGCGAGCGAGGAGTCGCCCGATTTGCGGAAGCTGATCGTGGCGTTGTGACGCGGCCCGTACCGTGACCGCGCCGGCCGCCGACGCGATATTCGATGCCGCCGGACTTGACGCTTGTGGCGGCAGCGACGTGCCGAGCCGGTTTCGCAGCGCGATCATGTCCCGCACGTTCAACATGCCGTCGCCGTTGAGATCGGCCGCCGTCGCTGATGCCGAGTTGCTGCCGAATATTGCTGCAACCGCCGTGGCGATATCGGCCAGATCGACCGTAGTGCTGGCGTCGAAATCGCCAGGCAACACGCTCACGGACTTCGACCAAACGACCAGCCCGGCGTTGGAGAGCGAAAGCTGTACGCGATCCGCGTCGAGCGGACGGTCAAGCGTCCACGTCGCCGTGAGCGTCGCCGGGTTATACGAGAAGGCGTCGACGGCATACTCCGAGCCGGCGGCAGAAGAGATCGCCAAGTCGCTGAATTGCACTTCGGCGTCCGCGGCAAATCGAACCACGAACTGATCGACGCCGGCGAGCGGCAGGTGTTCGTTGGTTGCGTCGATTGCCAACGAAAATCCGTCCAATCCCGTGGCGCTGCTCGAGCCGACGGCGGAACCGGCGGCTGCATTGGCCCAACCGCTGCCGCGGACGGTGACGTCGGTGACCATCACCGGCTCCGACGGCGACGGGGAGACCGGCGGGTCGAAGTTGCCGACGATCGGCAGCGCGAACTCGTCGCCGAATTGCGCCAGCATGTCGTAACCGAACGGAATCGGCGTGTATTTGATGACCGGCTGTTGCGTCGTCGGGTCGACGATCACGCGGTCGAGAATCGACAAGTGCTGGTCCGTGTCCGGGTCGACGGAAATCAGGAAGTACCACTCGCCTTCGGCCTCGGGCGTCGCGCCGCTACGGTTAGGCACCCACAGCCCGATGTCCTCGAAGCCGTCGCGGTTCATATCCGCGGCGACCGGCTTTTCGAGAACGCCGGGGAAGCCAAAGCCGAACGACACGTCGGCCACGCCGTCCCACTTCACCGCGCCGGCCAGGGCCGCGTTGTACAAGTCGATGTAAAACACGTCGTTCGACCAGGTGGCCAAATCGTCGAAGCCGTCGCCGTTGAAGTCGCCGACGACCGGAGTACCGCGCATCGACGTAGCGAGCTGGGCATCGACGCGATAATCGTGATTCGTATCGAACCACCACTTCGTGCCCGTGAACAGCGCCACTTCGTCACCGTTGACGAGGTTCGCGTCGAAGTTGCCAGCGACGGGCACGCCGTTGACCGCCGCCGGTTCCGTCTGCACGATATCCGGCACGCCGTCGTTGGTGATGTCGATCAGCCAGCGATAGCTTCCGCCGGCAAAACCGTAGCCGCCGAGCTTGTCGAAGCCGTCGGCAACGATCGGCGCGGGGGCACCGCCGGCCGGTTGCGGAGCGCCGGCGGGAGGCGCGGCCGGCGGAGGGACCGTCGCGATAGCCGAGAAGTTGCCGGCGAACAGGTTGTCGCTCGTGAAACCGAGAACGTATGTGATGTCGCGGTTCGTGTAATCCGTGTTCGTCGGATCCCAGGTGTTATTGCCGTTGGTGTCGACGTACACGCTGCCCGCGCTCCAGACGCCGATTTCCGGGCGGCTGTCGACCGTGAAACGCGCGAGGAATTCGCCGCCGCCTACGCCGTCGCCGCTGGGGAAACTCGGCGAATCCTGCGGCTCGGCGGCGTTCGATTCGCCGTCGAGATGGATGCCCGTCGGATCGGTGAGCGCGTCGGAGACGAACAGCGTGAAGCGGTCGTCGGGCAGCGGTGTGAAGAATTCCAGCACGATGCTGGCCGTGGCCGCCGCTCCGACCACGACCGGATCGTTCGTCACGGTGATTGACTTGATCGGGATGACGCCGTTGGCGTCGCCGACGACCTGGTACTGGCCCGGCGACAGCGCAATTGCCTCGTCGAGCGCCGGATACAGGAAGCCGGGGAACCGCTCGGCGAGATCGTGAATGCCGATCGTCAGCCGGTCCACCAGCGGCGTCGGGCCGTCGGTTTCCGGCTTGGGCGCGAACAAGTTGTACAGACATTCGTCCCGCTGCGTGGCCGGATCGTCCGTGATGCAGACGCCGGTCACTTGCGGCCCGATGTTGTCCAGGTCCTCGATCGTGAAGTCGTAGACGTTGATCGCCTCGGGCGTTGCACCGCGAACTCGCAAGAAGTACGCCATGCCCGTTTCGACGCCGACCGTGTGCGTGGCGTTCCCTTCGCCGGGAATCTTGGCAATGGGCGTGCCGGTTGCGCCATAGGCGTCGATCCTCAGCAGGCCATCGCCGGGTAAACCGGGATTGCCGTTGGCCAGCGCGCCGACCGTATCGAATACGAGACCGAACCGCAGCGTGTCGGTCGTTGTGGCCACGAAACGATACCAATCCTCGTCGCCGGGCAGGTCCAGCCCGACGCCGAACGGGTCGGTCTCGCCGCCGGGATCGATGTTCGGCTTGTGCGTGGCTTGTTCGAGATCGCCGAACTCGGTTGAGTTCAAGCGGCTATCGTTTTGCTCCAATTCGTCCGAATGGAACACGACGATGCGACCCAAACCGTCCGTGCCTGTGCCGCCGGTGGCCGAATCGAGCGGCAGGATGTCGACTCGTTCGATTCCCGCGTAGCCGATTGACGGCAACAGCCCGACGACGATCACGCCGCTCTGTTGGTCGAGACTCTGGTGATGCCGGACGACGTTGCCGGTGCCCTCGTCCTGAACGACGAGCCGGTCAAAACCGTTCGGCGACGCGCCGTCGACGAACATCTGTAGCGGCGGATTCGTTGCGCTCGGCTCCGGCAGCACGAGGAACGTGTCGTCGCCGTCGCGGCCGTTGAGCACGGCAAGCTCGATCGACGCGTCCAACTCGACGGGCAGCAGCAACGCTCCGGCGGCGTTGCGGACGCTAACCGATCGCGTGCCGCCGTTGGCGACCATTTGGTCGCGGCCATTCGTTCCTTCCACGGTCACGCGATCGGCCGCGGCGGCGTTGCCGATAAGCAGCAAGCTGGTGAACTCGCTCAGCGCGAAGTCGGTCGCCGCGCCGGCCAACCGCACTCGGCCGCCGTCGGCCGCCGTCGGCGTGTACGTGAATTCTTCGTCGTCCTCCGAACCGGCGATCGACAGGCCCGCGCCATCGACCAGCACCACGTGGTCGATGCCGCTGTAGATCACGTCGCCCAGGCCGGCCTGTGAAATCGTCGCACCGGTCGTATCGACCGCGACGTCGCCGCCTTCGCCGTGATAAGTAAGAACATCGTTGCCCACGCCAGTATTGACGAACACGTCGACGCCCACGCCGGGTGTGACGTCGATCAAATCCTCGACGCTGCCCATCTCCAACACCACGGCGTCGGTCACGCCCACGTCGTGAATGAACTGCGTGCGTTGATTGAAATAGAACAGCGACGTGACGCTGTTGCCGCCGATCACCGTCGCCTCGCTGTTGACGCCCGGCACATTGTCGCTGAGAAACGCCAGCGTGTCCGCGCCCGCGCCCGTGTTGAACGTGCGGTTCTCGATGCTAAGGAGCGGCACTTGAGGATAGACGATGTCGGGCCGAATCGGCGCTGGCCCTGGCGGCACGGATTCCTCGCGGAGCGTGGTCCAGACGAAGGAACTGTCGTTGGCCAGCGCTGGGAATACCAGGACGCTGTCGTTGCCGGCTCGCGGCGCGTTGACCGTGATGCCGTCCGTGCCGCCCAGTCCTACGAACGAAACGTCGGCAAAGCCCACGAAATCGATGATCGAAGGAGTTGTTCCGACGACGATCGTCTGGCCGTTCTCGGTCGAATCGGCCGCGTGTTGGAACGTAAACGTGTCGTTGCCGTCGGTGCCCTCGAAGCGAATCGCGTCCGCGCCGGCTGGCCCGCCGCCGTCGACGTTGATCGTCGTGAACTCGGTGACGTTGTTCAGGGCGATCGAAATCGTATCGTCCCCTTGCTCGCCACGGAGGTTGATCGTGCTGTTGTCGGCGAAGCCGCGGAGCGTGGTCGTCACCTGTCCATCGCGGGCGAAAGTGGCCCGTTGTGAGCCAATGCCCACGAACCGCATGTCGTTGCCGTCGTCGGTTCCGGAGAGCGTGGCGATGGCGGCGCGCGAATCGGCGTCGAGAATCAGCCCGCCCTCGACGCCGGCAAACTGGAACGTTCTCGCATCCATCGTGAACACGGCTTGCGTGTCGTCGGGAAAGATCGGCAGCACGAAGTCGGGCGTCGCAGCCCGCGACACCATCTCCAGGTAATCGTTGCCGTCGCCGCCGTCGAAGTAGATGCCTTGGGCGAACTGGATCGCACCTTCGATGATCAGGCGATCGTCGCCGCCGCCGCCTTCGATCTGGAACAGTTCGACGCTTTCGATCGACTTGAATTGCGTCGCGGCCAGCACCTTAGTCTGCCCGTTGGCGCCGGGCGTCGTCTCCTCGACTTCGATGGCCCCGCCCATCAGCGTCAGCAACGCGCCGTCGGCGACGATGGCCGGCCGGTTCGCACTGCCGAGCGCGCCGGTGAACTCGACGACCCATGGGCCGCCGGTGGCGTTGTCGCTGGTGACGGCCACGTCGCTCGCGCCGATCGTGCTCAAACTGACCAACGCCGCCTGCACGTCGGCCGCGGAGGCATCGAAGTCGACGCTCGCCTCGCCGCTGCCATCGAAGGCGACGGTAAACGAACCACCGGTCGTGCCGGGCGGAAGCGTGAGCGTCTGCACTTCATTCGTGCCGTGGCCTTGGATGATTTGATTGAGGGTCGCCGTCAAGTTGCCCGTCAGTTGCGACGTGCCCAATCCGATGATCGTGGCGTTGCGTGCCGACAGCGGGCCGCGGAACTCGACGCGGAACTGATTCCCGCCCAGACTTGTCACGGCCACGTTGCCAACGCCGACCGACGACAAACCTTCCATCGCCGACTGAATACTGCTCGCCGTGGCGGCCAGATTGGCGGCGTTGAACGCGATCGGCCCCGTAATTTTCCCACCGTAGGCGGCCAGGAACGTGCCGCCGGTCGCGGCGGGCAAGGAAATCGTCTGGCGTTCGTTGACGCCGGCCGTATTGAGCGACGTTTGGATCGCGCTCGCCGCGAGAAACGCCCCGGACAGATTCGTGGCATTGGCGGAAATCGCCGCGACATCCGTGCCGGCCAGCGCGCCGGTAAATCGCACATCGTATGGCCCGCCGGCGGCGTTGGTGCTGCTCACCGCGACGTTGGACAGCCCACCGATGCCCGGCAACGCCGCCAGGGCTCCGCGGACCGTCGCCGGCGTGGCGTTGTAGGCGATCGGCGTCGTCGTTTCGCCGAGGAACGACAGCGTGAACGTCCCGCCCGTGGCTGGTGGAATCGCCGTAATCGTTTGTGTTTCGCTGGCGCCAAATGTTTCGGACACGCTCGCCGCGCCGCCGCCGGCGAGCGTCGAGTTGACGACTTGCAAGATTGCGTTCGGAACACCGCCGAATGGACCGATGAACTCGATAAAGTACCTGCCAGGCACGCCTGTCACGCTGACCTCAGCGGCGGAGAACAGCGGCACGAGCGCCGTTCGAACTTGAGCCGGCGTGGCGTTGAACGCAATTGGATCGGACTGCGAAGCGCCGAACTCGAGCCGAAACTGCCCGGAGGTCGCGCCGGCGAGGTCCACGATCTGCGTTTGATTGGGCTCGGCGCCGCCGGTCGGCGTGGAAACGAAGACCGCAAATGGACCGGTGAGCCCGGCCGCGTCGAGATTCAGCAGCGGCACGTCGGTGGCCGCGTACACGCCTGTGAATTCGATCGTCCAAGGACCACCGGCCGCGTTCGGGCTGGTGACGTTGACGTTCGCTTCGTCGGCGATGTTTCCCAACGCCACCAAGGCGGACCGAACCTCTTGCGGTGTGGCGTCGAATGGAATCGGCACAGTCGTCCGCGAAATGATGTTGTTGTCGAACGTCAGTTGAAATGTGCCGCCGGTCGCGCCGGTGATCGATATCGCCTGACGTTCGTTCGCTCCGCTGACCGGGACGGTCTGCTGCACGTTAAGGGCAATTCCGCCGGTCAGGTTGACGGCGTTGCCCGTGATCAAATTCGGCGAGGCGGCCGCGCTCCCGCTCAGCGAGACGTCCCACGGTCCGCCGGGAGCGCCCGTGACGCTGACGTTGTTGACTCCGATCGAGGTCAATCCACCCAACACGGCCTGGACTTGCGCGGCCGTAGCGGTGTGCGGCAACGCCGCGGTCGTGTCGCCGCCGCCGCCCGCGTCGAACGAAAGCGTGAACGCGCCTCCCGTCACGCCCGCGGGCAACGACACCCGTTGCACCTCGGCCACCGCGGCGGTCGTCTCTGCCACGCTGCCGGTGACGCCGCCGGTAAGTCCACCGGCGTTGACCGTCAGCAGCGGTTGATCCTTCGCGCCCTCGCTATTGCGAAACTCGACGAGCCACGGCCCGCCGATGCCGCCGGTGACGCGGACATTCCCGCCGGCGATGCCTGCCGCGACGATCGCATTCTGCAATGCGTCCTTGTTCGCGTCGGCCGGAATCCCCGAGGCCGTGTTGCCGCCGAACGAAACCGAAAACGTGCCGCCGGTCGTCTCGATGGGCAGGGTGATCCGCTGGACTTCGTTCACGCCGACCGTCGCGTCGCCTTGCGTGGTTTCGGCCACGATGACGTCGCCGCCGAGGAGCGTCAGATTCGCGCCGTTGGGCAAGATGTCGAGCACGTCCTGATTGGTTAGCGCGCCCTGGAACGTGACGACCCACGGGCCGCCCATGGCGTTGCTGCTGGCGACCGAAACGTTCGCCGCGCCGCCGATCGTGCCCAGGCCGGCCAGCGCCGAAGCAATCTGCATGGCCGTAGCGTCGATTCCGAGGGGCCCGGTTTCTTCGCCCTGGAACGCAAGAGTGAACGTCCCTCCCGTCACGTTCGACGGCATCACGATGGTTTGCACTTCGCTGGCGGTCGCGCCGCCGGGATTGGCCTGCTCGAAGCTGACGCCCAGCAACTGTCCAGTAGGACCGATGGTGATGCGAATGATATCGTTCGAGTCGCGTACCTAGATCAACAGACGATCATCGTCCGCGCCGCCGCCGACTTGGACGTTCTTGGCGTTGAGGCGCGAGTTGATGACGAACGTATCGCGGCCGGAGTCGCCGTCGAAGTAAAACTCCTGCGGCGAGTATCCCGGCGGCCGCGGACCACCAAGAATTTGCAGCGGATGGTCGGTGCCGCCCCAGCGGATCGTGTCGTTCCCGACGCCGCCGAACACGACTTGCGACACACCCCACAGATTGCTCAAGTCGGCCTGGTCGTCGCCGTCGAGCAAACTCAGCAGCGCCCCGCCGTTTTGCTGGGCTTCGTCGTCGAAGAAATTGGCGATGCTTTCGAGTATGTCGACCAGATCGTTGGGTAGGATATCGCGGACCGTCACCGCGTCGAACAGCGTGACGTGCGGAATCAGCGTGAACTCGGGAATGATCGTGCAGCCGCCGTCGCAGATCGTCGCAATGCCAATGTCGATCTCTGGAAACGCGACCTTCGGGAACTTGACCGGGCCAAAATCGATCTCTGGAATGAACTCGAAGTTCAAGAATCCGCGAATGCCGGATGCAACGGTGTCAAAGATCGGCAAGAAGTCGAGCAGCGCGCGGGGATTGGGGATGATCGCTTCAACGTCGGGCAAATCCAGACCCAGGAACTTGCCCAACGGCACGGTGATCTCGCCGATGAACGAGAATCCGGCGTCGATATCTTCGAGCAGATCGTCCTGAAACGCCGGCGGCAACCGCAGCACCGGCACGTTGTCGCCCATTTCGTCGAGAAGCAGGAACGTGTTGAACGCGTTGGCCGTCACGGCGACGTTGTTGACTTCCTGCGGAAACGCCTGATAGATGAACGTCGGATTGGCGTCGATGAAGGCGTCAATCTCGGCCGGCACCTGATTGCGAATGTCCGCCGGCAGGGCATCCTTGATCAAGTTGACGACGGACGTGGCGAGCGTCAGCCCTGGCGGAATTGGAAAGAGAATGGCAAGCACCTGCCGCTCTTCGAGGCTTTCCATCTGCAACCGGCGGGGCGGAACAGGTTTCCCGGCGCGGCGCGATCCGCGCTTGCCCAATCGACGACGAAATGACGGCATAGTGAACCTTCTGCGCGGTCTTTCCACGTGGAGGAACGAGGAAAGGCTCGCCGCTTGTGTGAAGAACTTGGTGCGAACAATCAGCGCATAGCGGCCACCCGCGCATCGACGTGCGGCGTGGAAGAAGACCCGCTAGACAGTGGCGTCTAACTCCAGAAAGACGCCCGGCTTCCATACAACTGAATAGGCCGTATGGTAAACAGGGCAATTTGGGAGGTCAACGGCCTTTTGCTCGTTCTCTCGATTACGCAAACTATTCGGCCGTCGCGATTTGCGGTGAGACGTAGCGTAGGCTGAGAAGATGTCGCAGTAGGCCGAAAACGAAGCAAGCCGCGTCGGCTCGCTTGGCCGACGCGGCTCGCGGAATGGGATGTGGTTTTGGCGCGAACTTGGCGATCCGCGGCGGCGAATTCACCGCTACCAGCGGTACTCCAACCGCGTCGTGAATCCGTCGAATGTCAGCACTTCGCTGTCGGTCATGTCGAGGTAGTTGCCGGTGCGGACGGCGTTGATCCAGTCGTTGGTCTTGGCCGTATTGTACCAGCCGCTGAGCACGTAGCCGGCGGTTGCTCGCACGCGGCCGCTGAAACTCGTCCAAGCCAGGCCGGCTTCGAGATCGAGCATCGTGACCACGCGGCCGGCGTTCCAGGAATTGTACACCCTCGCGTCGGAGATGACGTCGTATTGCCGATAGCTGGCGTCGAAGTCTCCCGCCACAAAGCTCGCGTAGCCTTTGGCGAACAGCGACAACCCGCCACGAGCGCGACGTTCCGCTTCCAATCCCAGCCGCAACCCGCCGCCGTCGAATTTGATGTCGGTGTCGACGGTCGAGATGCCGAGATTCTCGAATTCGCTGCTGAAATCCTGATCCAAGTGGGCATACCGCGCGCCGACGACCCAGTTCACGACGTGACAATCGCTGGCCGACCAGGCGTGGCGAAAGTCGAGATCCACCAATTGGAAATCGACGCTGTTCGTGGCCCTGGCCATCAGGTTATCGACCGCGGCGTTGGCCGAGTTCGGGTGCATGACCAGCGATCGCACAACGTCCGGAGCCGTCGCCGTGATGGTGTCGCTCGCCGCGCTGTCGAAATGGCTATAGACCATCGCCACACTCGAACAATCGTCGAGCGCCCAGTTGAACCCGACGCGGAAACCAACGTCGTATTCCAAATCCGCCACGCCCGTCGGGCCGACCTGTGCTCCGGGCGCCCCCGGGGCGATCGGTCCGTCGATCGGCACCGCATAAGCCACTTCCACGTCACGGGCGCGAAGCAGCATCAATTCGGCCATGACCGAATTTCGATGGGCCCAATAGGGCACGCAGCCGCAATCGCCTTTACCGCAGCCCGCACCGCAACCATCGCCGCAGTCACCGTTGCAGTCACCGTTGCAGTCACGGCAACTGCCCAAATTGCCGCCACGAGCCGATTCGACAACCGGCGCAATCGAAGCCACTTCACCGCTCATCGCCGAACTTCCCGCCGTCTGGCTGTAGGCAACCGGAAGCACGCCAAACTCGTTGATTCTCACCACTTCAGCGGCCGACAGCGATGCTGGCGCAAACGTCGCCGTGAAAAAAGCAATCAAAAGTAGCCAGTCTTTGCGCATCGCGGGAAACTCCTCGATTCGGAGATGGGAAGCTAGCACGGGCATGCAAGCTGTGACCGACGTGCCGACGATATCGTCAGCGCCCAATACTCCGAATCGACGGCTCGCATCGATCAATCCGGTTGAATCGCCACGGCCCGTACATGCCGCAAAACCGGCAAAGACGACCAACGCGTTGGCATGTCCCAGCATCGGGCCCCTCGCGGCGACGCAAGCGACTGCTGCTCGGCCCCGGATTTGGGATAGAAGCTAATTCTGCTTCGACGAGGCCGCGTGGTCGGGATTCGAACCAGGCGGGTTCGACGACGGATCCTCGGTGGCTGGCGACGGAGCGGTTTCCCCACGCCATTTGGCGGCCAGCGACGCGGCGACCGAGATACCGAGCAGCACGACGATGACGAGCAGCGACGCCCAGATGGGAACGACATGGACTCCGGCGAAATAGTCGGCGATCATCTTGACGCCGACGAAGCCGAGGATGCCGGACAGGCCGTATTTGAGGTAGCGGAACAGGTCCATCGCGCCGGCGAGCATGAAGTACAGCGCTCGCAGTCCGAGGATGGCGAACACATTGGACGTGAACACGATGAACGTGTCCTTGGTGAGTCCGAGGATGGCCGGCACGCTGTCGACGGCGAACATCACGTCGGTGCTTTCGACGACGAGCAGCACGAGAAACAGCGGCGTGACGCAGCGGCGGCCGTTTTCGATGGCGAAGAAGTGGTCGGCGTGGGGTTCTTTGGCGACGGGGAACACGCGCCGTGCGCCGCGCATCAGGAGGTTGTTGTCGGGATTGACCTCCTCGTCGTGGCCGAAGGCGAGTTTGTAGGCCGACCACACGAGCAACAGTCCGAAGAAGGCCATCACGACTTCGAACTGTTGCAATAGAGCCGCCCCGCCGAGCACGAACGTGAGCCGCATGACGACGGCGCCGAGGATGCCCCAAAACAGCACGCGATATTGATACTTCAACGGCACGCGAAAAAACGAAAAGATCACCGCGAACACGAACACGTTGTCCATCGACAACGACCACTCGACGACGTAGCCGACGAGGAATTCGAGGGCGACGCGGTTGGCCTCGCTGGGGTCTTCCATCGACTCACGTGCCCAAAACCAGATCAAGCCGTTGAACGCGATGGCAAGCAGGCACCAGAACACGGTCCATAGCGCCGATTCGCGGAGAGTCGGCTCGTGCGACTTGCGGTGGAAGACCGCCAGGTCGAGCGTGAGCATCACGGCGACGAAAACGCCGAAGGCGACCCAATGCCAAACGGTCGTGGGGAGCGATTCGGCCAGCAACGAGAAGTTCGCCAAGACGCCGTTCCTCGATCGTAAGTCGGTCTGCCGGGGGCAATTGCGGCCACGTCGGCCGGTCCGCGCGGACGGTCATCTTAGGAGGTCCGGCGGCCGGCGACAACCGCGCCGAGATCGCCGCCACGCAGCAACGCAACGCCACGACAAGGAGTAAACGAACGGTGCGCGAAGAAGATGCGCCGGCCGACTGCACCGCTAGGGAATCTTGCGCGCCGTCAGACCGTCGACGCGCGGAAGTTCGACGAGTGCTTCGAAAGCGTTGCCGGGCTTGTGATCGGCGACGATGCGTCCCGTGGGACGATAGTACAGCCAACCGCCCCCTTTGTAGGCGCTGGGCGGGTACGTGCTGATCTCGGTGACCATGCGGCTATCGGTGCGAAAGTTAAGTGGCATTTGCCCATCGACCAGGTAGGGACCGAAAGGGTACGCGGCGCCTGTCGATCCGACGTCGCCGGCGGCGTTCGTCGGCGAGAGAATCTGGGGGAGCGTTTCGAACTTGACTTCGGGCAAGAGGCCAAAGTGGTCGTGCTTGTAGACCGAGATGTAACCGTTCACGGGCTGGGGAATTGATCTTGTGTTGATTTGGTGTTTCGCGCGACATTGGGGGCATGTCGCGTGGATCGGAGATCGTAACCGTTCACGCCCCAGGTAATAGTGTTGGTGGTTGTCGGTGGGCTTGGGCG
>JBBDYI010000359.1:0-12010 GCA_040901705.1 Pirellulales bacterium
GCCGATTGGGCTGGTTAGCAATTCCGTCGGCTAAAGTATTCGCCTCCTACAGATTTGGGATAGGCACTAAATGCCCAACCAGTTCTTTACGCCCAGCCGCAAAATCACGCCCAGCGCCGCGTAGGCTTCCTTTGAGTTGATCTTCGACTGGCCGTATTGGCGTTCGACGAAGGTGATTGGGATTTCGCCGAACGTCGCGCCGGCTCGCTTGAGCAGCCAGAGAATTTCTTCCTGGAACGAATACCCGCGGGAGCGGATGGCGGCAAAGTCGAGTTTGCGGAGCACTTCGACGCGGTACGCGCGAAACGCGCCGCTGCAATCGCGTGGGCCGAGGCCGAGCAGGCATCGGGCGTACAGATTCACGCAGCGGCTCATCGCGTGGCGCTTCAGCGGCCAACCTTCGATCTTGCCGCCGGCGACGTACCGCGACCCGATCATCACGTCGTAACGCCGGTTGCCGCGCTCGCCGTTTTCATCGCGCTCGCAGAGGCCGGCGATCAACTGCGGCAGATATCGCGGCGGATGGCTGAAGTCGGCGTCGAGGTTGACCATGTAGTCGTAGTCGCCGTCGATGGCGTACTGCATGGCGGCGACCGTGGCGGTGCCCAGACCGAGTTTGCCGGCCCGATGCAAGCAATGCAGGCGCGCGTCGCGCTCGGCTTGTTCGTCGCACCAACGGCCCGTGCCGTCCGGCGAGTTGTCGTCGACCACCAGCAGATCGGCCGACGGCACGGCGACGAAGATTTCGTCGACCAGCCGCGGCAGGTTCTCCATCTCGTTGTACGTGGCCAACGTAACCAGCGCGCGGCCCGTCGCCCGCGTTTCGCGATCGGCGGCGTCCACCTGGGCGGCGATCCGTTCGTCGTGCAAAGTCGTTGCTCCCATGCGTCGGTCACCGGCTGTGGGTTTCGTTGGGCGTCGCGATCGCGGCCGAACACGCCACCCGGGCGTCGAACCTTTTCGGGCTTCCGGCTGTCCTGTTCGCGTTGCCGCGAGGTGCGGGGCAATGCAAAGGATCGCCGCGGCGGGCCATGCGATTCTACCTTATTGCGAGATCGCGCCGGCAGCGGCACGACACCCCTCGATTGGAGAGTATACGCGTGACGGAGCCTGCCGCGACGCCGGAATTCCCGCCAATCGATCTCGGCGATTCGCCACCGGGCGCTATAATACTCGCAACTCCCTCCGCCAACGCCGCGACGCCTTCCTCTATGATCCGCCCCCTCGGTTCCGTACCCGATTTCGTCATTGGCGACCTGGCTGGCCCACCATCCGACGTGGCGGCGACGCTGGAAGCGCCGACACAGGAAGCGGCAGCCGCAAAGTCCCCCGCGGAGCCGTCCGCCGAACCGGCACCACCCAGCAAGCCGGCGAAGTCCGAGCCGTCGGTATACGGCTCGACGTTCTGGTTGTGCTATTTGTCGAACGGCGCACTGACGGCGGCCGCGGCGCTGTTGTATCGCTATGCCGATTTCGTGAACCTGTTCGGCGGCGGCGAATTCGAACTTGGTTGGATCGTCGGCATCGGCATGACCGGCAGTTTGGCGATGCGATGGTGGCTGGGGGCCGGCATCGATCGCATCGGACCGCGACGCGTGTGGCTCGCTTCGCAGGCGTTGTTCATCACCGTGGTGGCGGCGCACGTGCTGATAACCACGATTCACGGCCCGGCGGTGTACGCGCTGCGGATTCTCTACCAAATCGCCATCGCCGGCGTGTTCGGTTCGTCGATTACCTTTATTTCGCGGACCGTGCCGGCTTGGCGGATGGCCGAAGTGCTCGGAACGCTGGGCACGTCCGGATTCATCGGCATGGCCGTCGGCCCCGTGCTCGGCGACTTGCTGGCCGGCGGATTCGAGTCGGCGTCGCTCGCGGAGCAGACGGCGGCGATGCGACAGATGTTTCTGGTGTCCGCGGGGCTGGGAATCGTAGCGCTGATTGCCGCCGCTTGGGCGACGCGGCACTCGATCAGGCCCGCGCGGCGACGGCGGCCGCATACGCTGTGGTTGCTGAGGAAGTATCATCCCGGCGCGCTGTTGGCGGTCGGTTTCGCGATGGGTATTTTGATCACGCTGCCGTCGACATTCCTGCGGCCGTACCTGGCGGAGTTGGGCATTCGCGAGATGAAGCTGTTCTTTCTCGTTTATGCGCCGACGGCATTTTTTGCCCGGCTCGCAACGCGTCGGATGTCGGCCGAATGGGGCGTGCGGCCGGTGATCCTCCTCGGACTCGGCCTGGCCGTCATCAGCGTGTTCGGCTATCTGGCGGTCGATCGGTACGCGATGCTCGCGCTGCCGGCCGCGTTCGCCGGCGTGTCGCACGCGCTGCTGTTTCCCACGCTGATGGCCGGCGGAGCGATAGCGTTTCCCGATCGGCATCGCGGACTGGCCACCACGCTGATGCTGGCATCGATGGACGTCGGCACGCTGGTCGGTTCGCCGCTGGTCGGCGGAACCGTGACGCTGGCCGGCGCGAACGGCTGGCCGGCATATCCGGCGGCGTTCGGCGTCGTGATCGCGGTGCTCGCGGCGGCGTTCATCATCTACGCCCGCCGCCGCTGAACCGGCTAACCCGATAGGGTGTTCGCCCTGCCACTTCACAAAAAATTTGTGCTGGGTTATTGACATGGGGGGGGGGCGTTGCGGTTACAATACACGACGGTGGGAAAGCGTTGCATGTCGTAGCAAATGTTGGCGAGGCGGAGGACGTGATGAAATCGCATAGGTTCGTGCGGGGATGTCTCGTTACTTTGGCTTGGTTTCTGTCGGTATTTGTGTCCGCTGGGGCCGCGGACGCCGAAATCGTGCTGTGGGGAAACGGCACGCGGATCATGCGGACCGATTTCGCCGCCGGCACGACGACGGAACTGCTTTCCACGGAGGAATACGTCCGAGATTTGGCGGTCGATCTATCCAGCCGAAAGCTGTATTGGAGCGACGGCCGGATTTGGAGATCGAATCTCGACGGTTCCGCGGCCGAACTTCTCGTCGTTAGCCACGGTGTGATCGGGATAGCGCTTGATACCGTTCGTGAGAAGCTCTACTGGACGGACGCCTCGATCGAGGACATGTGGCGATCCAATCTGGACGGTACTTCGATCGAGAATTGTACGACGTCACCCATTCCTTTTCCTTGCCCTACTGACCCGAAGCTCCTCGAAGTCGATTCTGCCGACGGCAAGATATATTGGTCCGTAAATCAAGGGGTCCAAGGGGCAAACCTGGACGGTTCCGGGTATCAAGACCTTTATAACGTGCCGCCGGTTACGATACCGCCGCGGGCGAATAACCCACGCGATATTGCGCTGGACGTAGCGGGCAACTCGCTTTACTTCTCGGCGGAACCGCCGGGCAAGATTCTCCGCATCGACCTCGGCGACGGCAGCGTGGAAACGCTCGTTGCTTACACCGACGGCCAACTTGAGCCGATTCCGACGCATCTGACGTTGGAGCCTGTAAACCGAAACTTGTATTGGCTTCAGGCAAACGCGGAGAATGCGATAGGTTTTCCAAACGCGCTCGTGCGCTACGACATCGCCACCGGCGCACTCAGTAGCACGCCCCTCGGCGGCATGGCGATCGATCATGACGCGGGGCCTATCGTGGCGTACATTCCGGAGCCAAATACGTTGATGTTGGCGATATCAGCCGCCGCAGGGCTGTTCTTTGTGAGTGCATCAAGGATTCTTCATCGTCGATTGCACCGTGCGGCGCGCGTTTGATGTTTCGTTCGGCGGACTGAGGCGAAGGCTTCGCGCCGCGATGTAATCTTGTGTTTCATGTCTCCCCAACACCTCGTGCGCTACCGGTGCGCGCGTATCACAGGAGGGCAACCACATGCAGCGTTCCTTTCGCAGTGCGGCCAAACGGCTGAACTTCGAGCAACTCGAATCCCGGGCGATGCTCACCGTGCTCTACTTCCAGGATGGGGTCTATCCGGATTCCAGTTACACCGGAACGCAGGATACGCAAATGCGGGAAGACGATCCCTACGAGCGGTTCGGCGCGGCGACGTCGCTGAACGTCGACGGCGACGAACCGGCCAGCAGCGGCGACGACGTGGCGGCGCTGCTGCGCTGGGATCTGTCGTCGCTCGGTCCCGAAACGCCGGTCTCCGCCGCGTCGATCACGCTCAACGTCACCAATAATTCCGGCGGCCAAACGTACTCGATTTACCAGGTGCTCCGTCCCTGGGATGAGGCGCAGGCATCGTGGGAAACGTGGGCCAGCGGCAGCGCGTGGGCGACCGCGGGTGGGCAAGCTTCATCGGACCGTGGGACGACATCCCTGGGAACCGTGTCGCCCAGTTCGACGGGCAGCTACACGGTGAACCTCAACAGCACCGGACTCGACGTGATCCGGTCGTGGCTGTTATCGCCCGGATTGAACTACGGACTCGTAATCGCGGGCAGCACGAGTACCAATGGCCTCGACTTCAGTTCGCGCGAAACGTCGACAGCCTCGAATCGGCCGAAACTGACGATCGACACCGGCGCTCCCGGAGCTCCACCCGACGATTTCGCCCCGGCGGTGGACGCGGGCGACGACGCGATCCTATGGCTGCCCGATGCGGCGACGCTGGACGGAACGGTGACGGACGACGGCAGCGTGACGACGCTCTGGACGGTCACGACCGCACCGTCGGGCGGTGGCGCCGAATTCGCCGACGACACGGCCATCGACACGTCCGTGACGTTTTCGCTTCCAGGGCGATACGTGCTGCGTCTCACCGCGGACGACGGCGAGTACAACCCCGTTTCCGACGAGGTGATCGTGGACGTAATCGAAGATCCGGCGTCGATCACGTTTGGGGTCGTGGGAGATTTTGGCGACGACTATGCGCCGCAATCCGCGCAAAGCTGCGACGCACTCGACGGAGGGGAGCAAGACGTCGCCGATCTCATCGACAGTTGGAGCCCGAATTTCGTGCTTACGGTTGGTGACAACAATTACACAAAGACAACCCCCGAACCCACATGCATATTGACCAACGACACGACGATCGGCCAATACTACCAGCAATACATTGGTAACTACGCCGGCATGTATGGTCCGGGGACGACGGTCAACCGATTCTTCCCAACGATGGGCAATCACGATTTCAAGGCCGATGGAATACTTCCTTCCGGCGAGCATTACGCCGACTTCTTCACGTTGTCCGGACTGCCTGGAAACGACTCCGGGAACGAGCGATATTACAAGTTTCAGTGGGGGCCGGTCGAATTCTTTGCCGTGAGCAGCGACTACCGCGAACCCGACTCGAATTCGAGCACGGGCACGCAAGCGGCATGGCTGGCTAGCGCGTTGGCGGCCTCCACTGCCCCGTGGAAAGTTGTGTACTTCCACCACGCTCCATACAGTTCCAACACGCCCGACACGGGCGAGGACGGTTACGACATGCAGAGTTGGGACTTTTCCGACGCGGATGTCGTGTTTACGGGCCACGTCCACAACTTCGAGCGGCTAATCGTCGGGGGCGTGCCATTTGTCGTCACTGGCTTGGGCGGCGCGGGTTTTTCAGGGACGGGGTCGCCCGATCCCGGTAGCCAAGCGCGGTACGACAACGCGTTCGGCGCATCGCGAGTTCGGGCGACCGCCGCGTCGATGACGATCGATTTCTTCAACACGTCTGGCACGCTCATCGACAGCTTCACGCTTGGGCCGGACGTGCTCGTGGCGGAGAACTCGACGTGGAAATATCTCGACAACGGTTCGAACCAGGGAACGAGTTGGAAGGAAACGGCGTTCAACGACTCCTCGTGGTCGTCGGGCGCGGCCCAGTTTGGCCGCGGGGACGGCGATGAAGCGACGACGCTCGCCAATGTGACGACCACCTATTTCCGGCAGTCGTTCGACGTCGCCGACAAATCCCGGTTTTCCGGCCTCAATCTGAACGTGCTACGCGACGACGGCGTGGCGGTGTATTTGAACGGCACGGAAGTGTACCGCAACAATTTGACGGCCGGCGCGGCCTACAACACGAACGCCGCGAGCAGCGTCAGCACGGAAGGTGAGTCGACGTTCCAAATGACGACGATTTCGACAGCAGAATTGGTCGACGGAACGAACGTCCTAGCCGTGGAGATACACCAAGCTGGGGGCGGCAGCACCGACCTGACCTTCGATCTGCAACTGGTCGGCGTCGATACCGACGCGCCGGTGGTTGCGGACTTACTCGTCGGCAGCAGCTACGCCGACGACACGCTGCATCCCGACTACGACGTGCCCGTCGGCGATGGCGAGCAGCTTAGGACGATTCCGGTCGCGGCGGCGAACGAGATCAAGATTCAATTCAGCGAGCCGATCGTGCAAGTCGGCCCCGCGGGGCTCGGCGCGGACAGCCTGACGATCGAAGAGGTGAGTGGAACCGGCATTGCCGTCGCCGTCGTCGATTACGATTGGGACGGCGACACGAACACCGCCACGTGGACCTTCGACAACGACGGCAACCCGTCGACGACGCCGATCGTTTCCGGGCAATACGCGATTCGGCTTTCCGACCGCATCATGGACCTTGCGGGCCTGCTGCTGGACGGCGAATGGGAGAACCCGACCGGCCTCACCGACGGTTCGAGCGACACGTTCGACTCCGGCGACGGGAACGAGGGCGGAGTGTTCGAGTTTTACATCACGCTGCTGCCTGGCGACATCAACCGAGACAACCAGGTGAACTCGTCCGACGCGGCGGGTTTGGTCGCGCATTATGGCCAGAGCAATGTCGGGTTTACCAGCGGCGACTTCACGGGCGAGGGCAATGTAGGAACCGCCGATTTAGCCGCATTGCAAGCTCGGCTTGGGACCGACTATCGCGAATGGCCGAGCGGCGAGTCGCTCCTCATGTCGGGCGGCGGTAGCGACTTGGAAGATGTCGAGGCGTACCGCAAAATTGTGCTCAATATGCTTGGGAAACGGTCGGATCTCGATCCCGCAGTCGTCGATGACGTCTTTGAGCTTCTCGCGGAGTTGGATTCCTTATTCGGCTCGTCGTAGTATATAGGTCTTTCGCGATGGATCGCCAGTGGACTCAACGTGCAAGGCACCGCGGCGATACGATGAACGAACCTAGCGACCCGTTGGCTTGGATCGACGACAAGCTTGGCGTGCTTGAAGCGCGCGGTTTGTTGCGGCGGCCGGCGGTGCGTGGGTCGGGACAGGGCGCGGAGGTCGACTTCGACGGCCGGCGGCTGGTGAATTTCGGCTCGAACGATTATCTGAATCTCGCATGCGACGGGCGATTGGCGGCGGCTGTGCGCGGTGCCCTCGACTGCGGTTGCGGCGGAGCAGGCGCGAGTCCGCTGGTGACCGGACGCAGCACGTGGCACGCGCGGCTGGAAGACCGACTGGCCGAATTCAACCGGGCCGAGGCGGCGCTGGTGTTTTCGTCCGGCTATGCGGCGAACCTGGCGGCCATCGCCGCGCTCGTTGGACCGGGCGACGCCGTCTTCAGCGACGAGCGGAACCACGCCAGTATCATCGACGGCTGCCGGCTGTCGCGAGCCGAGACGCTCGTCTATCGCCACGCCGACGCCGGGCATCTCGACGTATTGCTCGCCCAGCATTCCGGCCGCGGCAAGCGACTGATCGTCACCGACACCGTGTTCAGCATGGACGGCGACGCCGCGCCGCTGGTGGAGATCGCCGCCAGCGCGCGGCGGCGCGGGGCGATGCTGATGATCGACGAAGCCCACGCCACCGGCGTGTTCGGCGCATGCGGACGGGGTCTGGCCGAAGCGCTGGGCGTCTGCGACGCCGTCGACGTACACGTCGGCACGCTCAGCAAAGCACTCGGATGCGCCGGCGGATTCGTCACCGGCAGCCGGAGGCTGGTCGACTGGCTGTTCAACCGTGCGCGGGCGTATGTGTTTTCGACCGCGCCGCCGGACGTCGTGTGCGCCGCGGCATGCGCGGCGCTGGACGTCGTCCGCGACGAACCGCAGCGGCGGATCGATCTGCTCGCGGCGGCGGAACGGTTGCGGAAAGAATTGGCGGCGCAAGGCTGGGACACGGGCAATAGCTCGACGCAAATCGTGCCGATCATCGTCGGCGACGCGGTGCGGGCGACCGAGCTGTGCGGCGCGCTGCGGTCGCGCGGGCTATTCGTGCCCGGCATTCGCCCGCCCACGGTTCCGCTCGGAAATGCGCTGCTCCGCGTGAGCCTCACCGCAGGGCACTCCGCCGAGCACGTCGCCCAACTCGTCGCCGCGCTCGCAGAGCTAGCACCGACCCTACGATCGCGCGCTCAGGGCACAATCCGCCCGACGCCGAACTGATCGCCGTTGGATACTGGCTTGCCCTCAACAAAGTCGATTTCGAGCATCTTCTCGCTATGCACCGGCCGGCCTTCTTCGTCGGCCAGCGCGGCGATGATCTTACGCGTCTTCACGTCGATCACTTCGCCCGTCGATGGATAGGCCAGCGTATTACTGAGCGACGCGGTGAACGTGACCCAGCCCGGCTGTTCGCGCAGCGCGATGCTGGCGACTTGCTTCGGCGGCATGACGGTGGCGTCGAAAATGTGCAGCCGGCTGTTGAAGCCGTCGCATAGCCAAATCTCGCGCTCATCCGGGGTGAGGCCGATGCCGTGGCTCGGGCAGCCGTGTCGCTTCGGTTGTCCGTGCGCGAAACCGCTGACCTCGACGCGGTGGATCATGCGGTTCGTCTTCAAGTCGCCGATCTCAAAGCCGAGCAGGTCGTTGACATTGGCGAACACCAGCGTTTCGGCCGTGTTGATCGTAAACGGCCGCACCGGCGCGGAAAACGGGCCGACGGTTCGCTCGATCGTGTGTACGTCGGTCTTGGCCACCGACAACAGCGGCGATCCCAGCCCCGCCATGTAGACTCGCTTGCCGCTCAGGCCAAACACGGTGTTGTGGGCTTTCGATTTCGGGGCGAGGCGTTTGATCTCGTCGCCGGTCGCCGCATCGACGACGTACCACACGTCGTTCTCCAGCGATGGCAAATAAATCACCGCTCCGTTGGGCGAGATCGACATCCGGTCGCAGCCCTTGTCGAACGCCTTTTGCCACAGCACGCGATCGGTCGCCAGGTCGATGCAGATCAACTGTTGCAGCGTGCTGACATACAACCGGCCGGTCTTGGCGCTGGCGCAGATGCCCTTGACGTTGAGCACCTTGCCGCGATCGTCGACGCCATAGCCGGCCAGCGAAATCCGTTTGACGAACTTGTGACCGCCGTCGATGTCGAACACCAGCACACCGTGCCCACCCCACTCGACGTAATCCCGCACGCCGGGCGAGGCGACATACAACAACCGCTGCCTGCCCTCGGCGGCACGGAGCGAATCATTCGACAAAATGGCGGCGAGCGCAACGACCGCGGCCAACAGACCGTATCGAACGAAACGATTCACGATGATTCTCCGCTTGCCAGTCGCCGCGTCGAGTGCCGAATCCCCAGGGTGAGACCCGATCATTCTAACGCAGCGCCGCTTGGCCGAGCCACCGGCGGCGAGCGAAAAAACGTATCGCGTATCGAAGGCGTCGACACGACGGGCTGCCGTCAAAAATCGAACCGCAAAGGCACAAAGGTACCGAAAGTCGAGTTCCTTTGCACATGCCTCTGCGTCATTGCGCCTTTGCCGTTCACTGTCGCGCTTTGCGGTTCGTTGTCGCGTTACCGCGCGCCCGCCGGGCGGCGTTTCTTCTTTGCCGGGGGATTGGCCGGCCGGCTACCGAAGCGGTTGAAGTGCGGCTTTCCGCCCGTCGAGCCGCTGGGACGGCCGAATTTCCGCCGCCCGCCTTGGCCTCGGCCGGAACCGTTGCCGCCGCGACGGTCATCGCGACGATCTCCGCGAGCATCGCTGGCCGGCGCAGGCGAAAGACACCCAGCCGAAACGCCCTCGGGCGCCTGTTGCTCGACGACGAGCGCCTTGCGCGTCAGGCGTTCGACGGCCCGCAGCATGGCGTGTTCCTCGTGGTCGCAGAACGTGATGGCGGCGCCGGTCGCGCCCGCGCGGCCCGTGCGGCCGATGCGGTGGACGTAGGTCTCGGCTTCCTGCGGCAGGTCGAAATTGACGACGTGCGAAACGCCGTCGACGTCGATGCCGCGGGCGGCCAGGTCCGCCGCCACGAGCACGCGGGTGCGATTGGCCTTGAAATCGGCCAACGATCGCTGCCGGGCGTTCTGACTTTTGTTGCCGTGAATCGCATCGGCGACGACGCCGGCGCGGTTGAGTTGCTTGGTCACGCGATCCGCGCCGTGCTTGGTGCGGGTGAACACGATCGCCCGGCTGATGGTCTTCGTGGCCAACAGTCCGGTGAGCAGTTCTGGCTTGTTCCGCTGGGGCACGAAGTAGACCGATTGCTCGATCAGTTCGGTCGTCGCCTTGACGGGCGCGACGCGAGCGACGGCCGGATCGCGAAGAATCGAATTCGCCAAATCTTCGACGGCCGGCGGCATGGTGGCCGAGAAGAACAACGTTTGCCGCTCGGCCGGCAGCTTCTTCGTCACGCGGCGGACGGCCGGCATGAAGCCGATGTCGAGCATGCGGTCGGCTTCGTCGAGGACGAAGATTTCGACGTCGTCGAGGTTGATGAAGCCTTGCTCCATCAAGTCTTCGAGCCGGCCCGGCGTGGCGACGAGAATATCGACGCCGTTACGAAGTGCGCGGACCTGGTTGTTCTGTCCGACGCCGCCGAACACGACGGTGTGGCGCAGCGCGGTGTGCTGTCCGTAAACGCGGAAGCTGTCACCGATCTGCGCGGCCAGCTCGCGCGTCGGCGAAAGCACGAGGACGCGAATCCGCCGGCCGCGGCCCTTGGGCGGATTGCCGCCCTGGGTGAGGCGGTGAATCACCGGCAGCGCGAACGCGGCGGTCTTGCCAGTGCCTGTCTGGGCGCAGCCGAGCAAGTCTCGACCGGCGATGGCGTGGGGGATCGCTTGGGCTTGGATGGGGGTGGGGGCCGTGTAACCTTCAGCGGCAACGGCGCGGAGCAGGGGCGCACTAAGCCCCAATTCATCGAACGACATGGGTGTCCCGTGGGTAGAGTCCCAGGACCGAATAAGCCGAACGCAAAGAAGCGTTCTGAAAAAAAGCCATTGGACCTGGCGGCGTTCCAATGGCGCTAAGAAAGCTCAATGGACCGAACGTGGCTTAAGTCTAGCAGGTGCGTTGCCGAAGTCTAGGGCAAACCCGACGTTGTTCGGCATATACAGGCACTTCTCGAACCTCCTGCCCCTCAAAGTGTCTCAAAACGGCCAACCGACCGTTAGATTGCTCGACAAAATCGTCAAAGTGCCCCAGACGCCGTTTCCAAGTCGACCTATGCCACCGCTTTCCCGAATCCCAGTTCCGGAGTTCTGCACGCGGGAAGACTGGCTGCGCATTTTCGGCATGGACGTCGCTGATTACGGCATGAACTTCGCCGGCCCAAGTTTGCGACTCAAGCTGGGGCAACGCGATGAACAACTCTCATTGGTGGACCAGGTGGACCAGTTCGTTTCCGCGTTTGACCGCGCGCGGGTGATTCTCGACCACGTATTCGCCGGTTCCAGCCGCCTGGCGGTGCTATTCGAATACTATGGGTCGGGGTCGATTGTCGGCGACATCGATTTTCTACGAAAAACGCGCGAATGCGCTGGCCGTATCGGACGCCCACACGAGTATTATCACGCCTGGGCACCGGGCCAAACGGCCGAGGACATCGCGGAGTGCGGACCCGATGTCCACACCCGCGTCCTCTTCACGATCGAGCGGCGGCATCTGCACCGCATTACTTGGGGCACGCTAGCAAAGGATATCGGAATACACCCATGTATTCCCGGATGGATGTACATTGCCGACAAAGAGCTCGGCATCGTCGCACATCCTTACGACGACCGCGGCATGGACATCGCCGGTCCAAATCGCCAATTGCTGCGTCGGCTTTACGTCGAATTCAACGATTGGCTGCTCGATTACAACCGGAAGCGGATGGATGGTGGCTTCGGCAGCGGCTAGCCCAACTTCCCCAATTGTCGACGTAAGTCCTTGCGCCGTAATGCGCGGTGGG
>JBBDYI010000360.1:0-11942 GCA_040901705.1 Pirellulales bacterium
TTCGCCGAAGGAATCGCTCGACAGTGCTTTCGGCGAAAGGATTCGCCTCCTACAGTTCTGGGATAGATATCCACTGCAAATCGATGAACGCGAAAACTTTGTAGAATTGAACGGGCATTCTTTGGGTTCCGACCGAATCGCCTCGGTTACTTCGTGACGCAGCAAGCGGTTCTCCAACGAGCGACCGGCCGACATCCGCATCCGATAGCTCGATCCTCCGACCATCTTCTCCTCGCCTTTCGAAGGAACTTCACAACGTGTGGCGGCCGCTGCGATTGATCCTCGACATGATCCGCTTCAGCCACACGCTGTTCGCGCTGCCGTTCGCCCTATTGGCCGCCGCGATGGCTTGGGCCGCCGATGCTCGCGGCGATCCGGCCCGGCCTTTTCGATGGCAAGATCTCGTCGGCATCGTCCTGTGCATGGTCGCGGCCCGCAGCGCGGCGATGGCCATCAATCGCCTTGCCGACCGCCACATCGACGCCGGCAATCCGCGGACGGCCGGCCGCCACTTGCCCGCCGGACTGCTGACCACAGGCAGCGTCGCGATCTTTGCCGCCGCTTGCTCGGCCGTGTTTGTCGCCGCCACGCTGCTGTTCCTGCCCAACCGCCTGCCGCTCTATCTGTCGTTGCCCGTGCTCGCCGTGTTGGCCCTGTACAGCTACACGAAGCGTTTCACGTCGCTTTCGCACTTCTGGCTTGGCCTGTCGCTGATGCTCGCGCCGGTTTCTGCCTGGATCGCCATTCGCGGCGAAATCCTGCTGGCCGATCCCGCCGACGTGCTGCCAGCGGTCGTGCTGGGCGGCGCGGTGCTGTTTTGGGTGGCCGGCTTCGACATCATTTACGCCTGTCAGGACGTCGACTTCGACCGCGCGGCCGGGCTGAATAGCGTGCCCGCGCGACTCGGCGTTCGCGGCGCGCTGCGGCTGGCCGCTGCTTGTCACGTCGTCATGATCGCGTTGCTGGCCGTGCTGCCGGTCGCCGCGTCGCAGATTTCCCTCGGCTGGATTTACTCCGCCGGTGTCGGTGCGGTTGCGGCGCTGTTGGTCTACGAACACGCCCTCGTCCGGCCCGACGATCTGTCCCGCGTTAACCGGGCGTTCTTCAACGTCAACGCCGTCGTCAGCCTCGGCCTGCTGGTGGTCGGTTTACTCGACCTATGGCTGTGATCCGATCGCGTCGATTCCCCGTTGGCCCGCGATAACGCTTATGTCTCGCCGAAAGAAAACGGTCCCCAAGCGGACCGCCGCAGAACGTACCGAACCGACGGAGTCTCGCGCCGCCGAAGCGTTGACTTCGATGTGGATGCTTTCGGCGGTCAATGCGCTCGTCGCTCAGGCGGTTTGGATCGGCCTGCGGTTCTATATTCGCGGGCACGCCGACGCAAAAATCGCGGCCCTTTTGGCCGGCCTGTTACTGATCGTCGCGGCCGCGCTCTCGATCGTCGTGCTGGTCCTCACGCCAATCGTCCATCGAGTCCGCCAGGTCCGACCGCCGCCGGTCGTCACGCTCATGGCCATCGTCATCGCCCTCGGCCCGTGGGCGGCAATCCTAACGCTCGCCATCGCCGGTTGACTCTCTTGCAATCCGGCATCCGTTTGCGGTTATGGATCAACCGGCGGCGACTTTCATTTCCGCCATGTGCTGGGCCGTGCCGACCAGACGGTCCCAGTTCTCGTAGATATAGTCCGGCGGACCACCGATCTGGGCCACCACTTGCGCCAAATTCTCCGTCGGCACCATTTCGATCGCGTCCCACGGACAGACGAGCAACTCGTAGGGGTTCGTCTTCTTCTGTGGAATGTGGACGCAGACCTCGCAGCCCACGCACCGCTCCAGGTCGATCTCGCACCAACTCTGTAGGTTTTGAAACTGGTCGTACTGCTGAACCTTGAAGATGCAGTCGACTGGGCAGACCTCGAGACACGACTCGCAGCCGGTGCAGTTGTCGGCGTTGATGACCGCGATTTCCTTCGGCAGCTTCTTGCGAGGGCCTTGTTTGGCCATCGGTGATATCCTGGGTGTGGACGAAGTTGGCAAAATACGTCGCCAACTGCGGCCCGCGAGTCGAGCGGGCCGCGGCAGGCACGTCCAATCATAGGTAAGAATCGGCCAACCGCCAACGGCTACGACGGCCTTTTTACTGCGGTTTCGCCGTCCGACGGCCCATTTACGCCGCCATCGACGGCCGTGCGGCCCGGCTTACGCTGTCGCGGGCATAATCCATCGATTGAGCCAGTCTGCCGCCAGCCGACCGTCTGCGTGTTGGGATTAGCTCGGATGATTTACCGCGACTAAACCTTCATGCCCGGTGAATTGCTCGTTGGGCGGTCGTTTTCCGAGCGGCGATTCGGGCAACTCAGTCGGCGAGTCTTTGGGCGGCGAATCCGTCGACCGCGATCCACGCGCTTAGCATTCATTGACAACGTCGCCGCTATCGACATAGCATGGCCGCGTGCCGACGCGAACGCTAGCCGAAGGAGATAGACGGATGCCTGCGCCTAGATTGAGAGCGCCGTGGACGGTGTTGCCGTGGACGGTGTCGTGGAGAACATCGTGGGTCGTCGCGATCATCGCGATTGCCGTGGCGGCGTCCGCGGCGCGGTTGTCCGCCGAAGTTACTCGGTGGGAGATTAACCACCGCGAGCCGTACGCCGGCGGCAAATCGATCGGCGAGGTTGGCCCCTACGAACGCTGGACCGGCGTCGTGCATTACGCGATCGATCCGCGATCCAAACCGAATCGCCCGATCGTCGATCTCGACCTCGCGCCGACCAATGCCGAAGGCAAGGTCGAGTTCTCGGCCGATTTCGAACTGCTCGTGCCCGTCGACCGCAGCAAGGCCAACGGCGCGCTGTTCTACGAGGTCAACAACCGCGGCAACAAGACCGCGCCGGGCATCATCGACGGCGGTGCTGACGATTTTCTCTGCCGCCAGGGCTTTGTCGTGCTCAGTAGCGGCTGGATCGCCGAGGTGCAGCCCGGCGGCGACAAGCTGCGGCTCAACGCGCCGGTTCCGCTCGCTGACGGCAAGCCGATCCGCGGCATCGTGCGCAACGAACTTGTCGTCGACCGCCCCACGGAGAAAGCCTCAATCTCGCACCGCGGCAATCAAGGCAGCTATCGTCCGGCTGCGGACAAGCTGCATCTGGCGACGCTCACCCGCCGCGAGCGCGAGGCCGACAAGCGCGAGCCGATTCCCGCCGACGATTGGAAGCTGATCGTCACTGACGTTGAGCCCGGCAGCGCGAAGAGCCAACTGCCGCTGGTTGAACTGCAAGTTGCAGGCGGTCTGCGGCCCGGTCGGATTTACGAAGTGATTTACGAAGCCGAAGGTTCGCTCGTGCAGGGAACTGGACTGGCGGCGATTCGCGATATCGTCTCCGCCCTCAAGTTCGGCGATACTAACGCGATCAATCCGCTGCTCACCGACGCCGGCAAGCCGCTCGTTACTCGGTCTCTCGGCTTCGGCACGTCGCAAAGCGGCCGCTGCTTGCGGCACTTTCTGTGGGAAGGATTCAACGCCGACGAACAGGGCCGCAAAGTGTTCGACGGCGTGATCTCGCACGTCGCCGGCGGCGGCTTGGGTTCGTTCAACCATCGATTCGCTTCGCCGACGCGGACCAACGGCCAGCACGACGAACACCTTTTTCCTGCCGATTATTTCCCATTCACCTACGGCGACGAGCGCGACTCGCACACGGACCAAACCGACGGCATCCTCGCCAAGTGCCGCCGCACGAACACCGTACCCAAGGTCTTTCACACCCAATCGTCGAGCGAATACTGGCACCGCAGCGGCTCGCTCGTCCACACCGACCCGCTCGGCGAGCGCGACGCAGAGATTCCGCCGGAGGTCCGCATCTACACGTTCGGCGGCACGCAACACGGTCCCGGCAGCGGCGTCCCCGGCGCGAAAGGCGGCGGAACGCTGCCGTCGAACCCGGCCGATTATCGCCCACTGATGCGAGCGCTCGTCGTGGCGCTCGACGCCTGGGTAAGAGACGGCAAGCAGCCGCCGCCGAGCGTGTATCCGCGAATCGACGCCGGCACGCTCGTCCCCTGGCAGCGCGAAGCCAGCGGCTTTCCGGATGTGCCCGGCGTCGCGTATCCGCTCGTCATTCAACAGCCGCCGCTGTTGGACCGTGGGCCCGATTGGAGAAGAAAACGCATCGCCGTCTTTGAGCCGCCAAAGTTCGTCGACGCCGGCGCGTCCGCCCAGATCATCGCCAGCTATGGGGTTCTCGTCCCCGCCGTCGGCAAAGACGGCAACACCCGCGGCACACTAAATCTCCCGGCGATCAGCGTGCCGGTCGCCACGTACACGAGTTGGAACCTCCGAGATAAATCAATCGGCGCGGAGGGCGAGTTGCTCTCGCTCCAAGGCGGTTACATCCCGCTGCCGCGAACGAAGGCCGAGCGCGAAGCCAACCACGACCCGCGGCCGTCGCTCGAAGAACACTACAAAGATTACGCCGACTACGAAAGCAAGTACTTGGCCGCGGCCGCACAACTCGTCAGCCAGCGATACATGCTCGCCGAAGACCTCCCGCGGCTCAACGAACCCTGCCGGAAGTTCGAGAAACTCTTCAATCCGCCTGAGCCAAAGTAGTTCCATCGCACGCCGAATCCTGAATCGTCCCTGACCCCCGCCCCCCGCTCCATGCTCTCCATCCTCGTCGCCGTTTCCGACACGGGCGTCATCGGCCGCGACGGCGAACTTCCGTGGCGGTTGTCGGCCGATCTGCGCCGCTTTCGCCGGATGACGACCGGCCATGCGATCGTGATGGGCCGCAAGACTTACGAATCGATCGGCCGCCCGCTGCCGGAGCGCACGAATATTGTCGTCACACGGCAGCCGGCCTTCACCGCCGACGGCGTCGTCAGCGCACCCGACATCGACGCCGCGATCCGAACGGCCCAAACGATCCACGGAGCGGAGGACGAAGTGTTCGTCGTTGGCGGCGCGGAAATCTATCGCCAGACGCTCGATCGCGCCGATCGGCTGTACCTCACTCGCGTCCACGCCAACGTCGCCGGCGACACGTACTTGCCGGCGATCGACTTCAACCACTGGCGGCTCGTCGAAGAGTCACACCACGCGGCCGACGACAAAAACGAATTCCCCCACACGTTCGCCGTTTACGAGCGCATGCGTTAGCGAGATTCTTCGCCGCCGAACACCAAATCGACCTCGCGAGCGATGCCTCGCAACCGCGACGACAGTACGTCGTGCGACGCGCGGCGACGTGCCGTCAGCCGGCCTTCCGCTCGGCCGCTTCCATCAACTTCGAAGGTCGCCAGCGCCGCGTCGACATTTTCGACGATTGCGGCTCTTCGCGCGGCCCGTCGGGGCGCGGCCAGCGCTTCGCCGTTGCGAACAGCCGGCAATCGTCTCGACGTAGCATCGCCCGGAGCGTGCGGCGCCGCGACGATCACCGCGTCGGCTGCCGCTGGGCTGCCACCGCCGCCGTCTCGCTCGCCAAACACAGCCAAAAATGCCGCAACATCTTCCATGTTCACCCGCCGGTCGCCGGTCAGATCGCCGTCGTCGTGCGACGCCGTTCCGGAAAGCCCGAGGTTGTTGCGAATGCGAATCAAGTCGGCGATTCCGACGGTGCCGTCGCCGTTGAGGTCGCCGAACAATCCAGGGAACGGCACGCTCGTCGTCGCGTCCGGTGTCGTCGGCAGACTTTCCGCATTGCCGGCATTGTCGCGGGCCACGCTGTAGAACGAATAAGTGTGTCCCAGCGCGCCGACGTAGGGCGCTTCCGTCAACGCCGTCGCCACCAGCCACGGCTCGAACGGACGGCCGTCGCGCGACACGAACACGTCGACGGCCGACAGCGCCGACCCGCCCGCGTCGTCGCCGGCGGTCCAACGGACGTTGAACGTCTCGGTTCCCGCCGGATTGGAGACGGCTTCGACGTTGCTCGACGGCGCGGCGGCGTCGAGCGTGTTGAAGATCGGCGGCGTGTCGATCGGTTCGTTGTCGTCGAACACGATCGTCGCCTCGGCGTCGGCGCGCGAACCGGTGGCGGCCGACTGCTTGGGCTTCACGGTGTAGCTGACGAAGCCTTCGCCGCGGTGAGTCTCATCGTTCGGCGGCAAGAACCCGGCCAAGGCGTCGAGCGGCGGTTCGCCGGTGGCCGGATCGAGCGTCTGGAACACCCAAGTGACCAGTCCGGTGAGAATATCGATGATCGCAATCACATCGACGACATACGGCGAACCGTCGGCCAGCGGCACTCGGCCCTGGAAGTACGGCTGGCTCGCGTTCAGTTCGATCTGCGTCTCGCCAAAGCCGAAGTCGTCGACGCGGAACGTGCGGAAGTCGAGATCGTCGTCGAGTTGCTGGTTGATCGTCACCAGCATCGCCGGCGCGCTGGCGTCGGCCGTGTTCTCGAAGCGAATCGTGTACGCCAGCGGATCCCGCAGCGTGACCCATTTCTCGTCGCCGAATCCCGCCGGGCCGAGAATGTCGTTGGGATCGATCGACACGACAAACGGCGGATAATACTGGCCCGGCGGCGGAGCCGGCGGCGGCGGCGACGGCGGAAGGTCGGGGAACGGCAGACTCGGATCGTTCGGATCCGGGTTGTTTCCGGAGCCGTCATCGTCGTCATCTGCGCAGTATTCGGTGTGGAATTGGTAAAACTCGATGCATTGCAGGTAGTTCCCCAGATTTGCGCCAGCGGCCAGAACGACCGCAAAGTACGAGTCGTACGCCATGTCGCGGAATTCCCTGGCCTGGACGATCAAGTCGTAGGCGTCGCGAGACGCCGTGTACGTGAACGTATCGACGAGCATGCCGAGCTGTGAGATAAGCCCGATGATGTTCCCCGTGCCGCCCCAGAAGCTGCCGAATTGCTGCAGCGGTTGCGCGATGTACTGCGAGTTGCTGAAGATCGCGGCGGTCACGTTCGCCAAGACGTCGACGTATTGCAGAAACACCGAAACGGCGCTGCCGAAGTTCGTGAACGCGTCCGATAGCGAGGGCAAATCCTGCGTGTCGGCGATAAAGTACATGATGTCGATCATCCCGCCAACGGCCGAAATCGTCTGTGCGATGGCGAATTCCCATTGCACCGCGGTGCTGGCCGACGCCATCAGTCCTACTTGGCCGGCGGCCGAAGTGGCGCCGATCGTGACGCCGCCGACGGTTACCGACACGCCCGCCGCGAAGAGAATACCTTCGATGGCCAACACGGCCGTGGCGATCGCGCCGGCGTTGACGGCAGTTTCCAGAATGATCGCCGCCGGCAACGACGCGGCCTGCCAGTCGAGATCGTTATCGCGTGCTTCGACCACCGCGAACGCCTGATTCTGCGCCATTACCGCTTGCGATGTTGCTACAAAGTGACCGTGACACGGGCCGCAGTTGTCCAACTCCGGCGGAACGTCGGACGGATCGACTTCGAGCAGACTTCGCTCGGCGTCGAATACGAACACTTCCAACGCCGCATAGATGGCGGAAACGGCCGGCACGGCGAAAACCAACGGCCCTGGCGGAATCGGCGGCGAGCCGGCCGGTTGCGGAGCATTTGCGTGACCATCGATGGGCGACGGCGAACCGCTCACCGCATCGACGACGAGCGCGATGCCCAACGGACTGACGGTGACGTCGCCGACGTCGACGAACGTCCCGGCCGCCGCGTCCACGTCGTTCAACTGAACGAAGCCGAAGCCGACCGCTTCGACGACGACGCTTACATCGTCTCCGACCACGCCGTCGACGCGGAACGAACCGTCTGCCGCCGTGACTCCGCTCGCCACGATCACGCCGTCCGGATTGACCACTCGAAGCGTCGCAGACGCCACCGGCGAGCCGACGTCGTCCACGACGCGGCCGTCGACGCCCGACGTGGCGTCGGCCAGCGTAACGTCGACCGTGCGATCAAACGCCGCGGCGACGTCGAGCAACTGCGTTTCGTAGCCCGGCGCTTGGACGACGAGCGTATACGCCCCCGGTTCGAGTTGAGGAACTCGATACCGACCATCGGGCCGGGCGAACCCGACGTTCGTTCGCGACGTGCCGTCCGACGCGACGGCGAACACGGTTACGTTCTCGAGCGGCGCACCGGCGGCGTCGAGAATCGTTCCGCTGATGGTTCGCCGCACGTCGCTGACGATCACGACCTCGTTGGCCGCTCCCGCGACCAACGTCGTCGTCGCGCGGCCGCAGCGGTTGCCGCTGATCGTCTCGACGATGTACTCGCCCGGCACGAGGTTCGAGAACAGCACCGTGCCCGCCGGATCGCTTGCCAGGTCGACCGACGCCGAACCGACGACGGCTTGATCGTCGAGAGAAGCCTGACGAATCAAGACCGTGACTTGTCCCGGTTCGTCCCCCACGTCCTGCGGTCGAACAAGCAATTCGGCGGTCCCGGCGACGAAGTCCTGGTGGATATCCTGTCCCGCCGAAACGGCCACGGAGTCGGCCGCGAAGAAACTGGCTCCGTCGACGACGGGGTCGACGTCGAACGTTCCGGCCGCGAACAGCAGGAACGTGTATCGTCCATCGACGTCGGTGCGAGCGTGGAGAACGAACTCGCCGTTCTGATTCAGCCGGACCGTCGCGTCGGCGATCGGGCTGTCGTCGGCGCGCGTCAGGCGGCCCGTCAGCGTCGCCACCGGCTCGAATGCAAGATCGGCCGGGTAGAGCGTTCCGTCGAGCGTCGTGACGGTGACGGCCGCTTGAGCACCGGCACCGGGCACGCTGACGGTGTAATCGCCGGATTCGAGGCCATTGAACAGATAGTTGCCCGCCGCGTCAGTCGCCGTCGCCAGAAGGCCGCCGGAGGCGGACCGCAACCTGATCGGCAAGTTGGCGACCGGGGCGGACGTCGACACCAACGTCACGACGCCGCCGATTACCGCGCCTTCGCCCAGCGTCAACTCCGCGGCTTCGGTGAACTCGCCCGGCAGCACGTCGACCGCGGCAGCGGAGCCGACCAGCCGCGACGTCGAAATATCGACCGCGCGGACGGTGTATGGTCCCGGCGGCACGGAGAAGAACACGTACCCACCGTCGACATCGACGAGGCTCGTATCGACGAGCCGGTCGACGTCGAGCAAGGCGACTCGGGCGTTTTGATTCGCCAGCGGTCCGACGGTCGATACGACGCTGCCGATGACCCAGCCGAGCGCGGCCAAGTCGATCTGGCTCACGTCGAGCGATTCCGCGACGCCGACGGAAACGACCTGCATCTTCGTCTCGCCGCCGAAGATATCGAACGTCAGCTCGTAGTTCCCGGCCGGCAGTCCACGCAACTCGAAATTCGTATTCGTCGACCGCGCGAGGAAGCTCCCCAGCGCGTCGGCGTTGGGCGATAGCGGCCGGGCGCTGACCGTGATGACCGCGTCGGCGACGATGCCCGTTCCCGGCACGATCTCGCCCGTGATGCTCGATTCGGCCGGCAGCGCCAGCGTTTGGGACGTGCCCGCGTTGCTCACGACGACGTCGCTGACCAGCGTTCGGGCCGCCCCCTCGGCTTCGGCGACGAGCGAATACACGCCCGGCGGAAGACCGAAGAACGTGAAGTCGCCGTTGTCGAGTCCCGCCGCGACGGAGACGATCGTGCCCTGTGCGTCGACGGCCTGTACGACCGGATCGGCAAGCGGGCCGCACGTCGACGCGGCGACGACCGAGCCGTTCAACAATACCGGATACGGATTGCGAAGTTCCGAAATCAATTCGCGGAAGATGATGGACACATCTTGCGTGCGAACGCCGCGTCGCGACAGCAGCGACGCCGTTTCTCCGAGCGCGCGGACGTAACTGCCCCACGTCGGTCCCAGCCGCTCGACGATCTTCGGCCGCAGCGCGTTCCACTCGTCGTCCGTCATCGTTTCGGGGCGAATCGACGCTTCGATCTCGGCGAACACCAGCGGCCGCGAATCGTCGGCGGTGATGGTATGCACCAAGAACCTCGGCGAACTGCCGCCAGGGCCGGACGCGGTGGTGAAGTAGACCGGCACGGACCCCAATTCGCCCGGCCTCAGCATGCCCGCGGGGCCTTCCAGGCTGATTCCGAGGGCTTGAAGCGACGGTTGGCCGACTTGACCCTCGCGGGCGAGGCCCCACGGATTGGTGTCGGCGCTTTCGAGCAACAGCAGCGGCGCGACGCCATCCGCGTCTCCGCTGTTGCCGTAAGTGGCGTAGAACACATACTGGCTCGACCGCCGCAGCGGCGACGGGCCGGTGATCGAACCGCCGACGCGCGAACCCGCGCCGTCGACGATGGAAATCGTTTCGACGTCGCTCGCGCCGGTATGGTCCGTGACGCGAATCTCGTAATCGCCCGCAGCCAGCCCGGCGTAGTCGAACGTCACCAGCGCCGTGTCGTCGCCGAGCCGTTCGACGTGCTGCGCCGATCGCACGGCCACACCACTCGAAAGCAACTCGACCGCCGTGCAGGCCGTGAAGTTCGACGCCACGACCGCCGTCGTCGCCGGACCGGTGTTGCCGATCGCGTTGCCTTCCAGCGACGAAATCTGAAACGGCAGCACCGTGACGTCGAGATCGAAAATCTCGTGGCTGCCGAGAATTGGTTCGAACGGGTTGTAGAAGTGCGGCGGATGCGTATCGCGCAGTTCGATTCGCAAGTAATACGTGCCCGCACGAGTGCGGGGCACGACGAGACTTTCCTCGGTATGGAAATGATTGAGCGTAGCCAGCAAGTCGTCCTGCCGCAGATCGTAGTCGAACGGCGTGGGCACGCGACCGTATGCCAGATATGCCGACACGGCCGACTGTCGCGCCACGGGCCGCAGTACGTTTTGCCCGATGTCGGGATCGAAAACCAATTCGTCGGGAATATCGATGTAGTTCGCGTCGAGCGACAACGTCTGCCCGTCGACCGCGTCGAAACGATAGTACAGCACGCGAATCTGCTGATTACCGAGCGTCACGTCGAGCGGCTGCGTTCCCACGCCCGCGTCGATGACGATTTCGGGCACATCGACCGAAACGCGGTCGAGCGAAACGCTGAGGTTGTTTTCCTCGTTCGATTCCGGCACGAGGTTGAAAATGTCGGTTCGCAGTACGAGGAAGTACTGTCCCGGTAAGATCGCCGGCAATCGCGTCGAGTAATCGAACGTCTGGCTGCCGTGCGCTGGAACCGGCGGATCAGGGACGGGGAATCGCACCGGGCTGTGCGTGCGCGCCGTCAGGCGAACATCGTCCGGGCTGTACTGTTCGTCGGTCGAGAGGTACAAGCGGTCCGTCCACCACCCCGAAGCGATCGTATCGCCGTCGTTGTGAAGCGTGATTGTCATACTGATCGTCGCGCCGAGCGACGCCGTCGCCGGCACGGTCACTTCCCCGGCGACCAGATCGATCGGCGGCGCGAGCGATACGAACACCGGCGCGAGGTCGTAACCGTTGTTGTTGCCTTCTACGCCCAATTCGACGATGTGACCGCCGCGGTCGACTTGAACGAAAACATAGAACGGCCCGGTCAGGCCCGACGGCACGCGTAGCGAGGCGGTTCGCTGATATTCTTCGTAGGTCGTTCCGCCGTCGTCGACGAGCATCAAACTGGCCACGCCCGTCGACACCTGGCCGAGGAACGTGTCGGTGGCCGGGTCGAACACCTGATCGCGCGACAAATAGATGTTGTCGGTCCACACGCCGCTGCCCGCCGCGACCGCCACGAGGGTAATCAGCGAGGCCACACTGATGACGGTGGTCGAGTCGATCGGCGCCGCTCCATAGAGCAATCCGCGCAGGCTGCCGGCCACTGCGAGCGCGACCGCCATTCCCACCGCAGCTCCAATCCCCGACAACATCGCGCCTTCTCTCGCAACCATCGCCATGACCGATCCGGCCGTTGCACCCAACGCCATTCGCACGCCAAACTCCTGCGTGCGTTGCGAGATCAGGTACGCGAGCGTGCCATACATGCCGATGCCCGCAAGCAACAGCGATGCGACGGCAA
>JBBDYI010000361.1:0-11927 GCA_040901705.1 Pirellulales bacterium
TTTCCGCATGACCATTAGGCCGACAAGGAAGGAGGCCGTTATGAACCGTCCGCAGGCCGCGCCCCCGGTTCACATTCGCTGGATGATTCGCCGCGACATGCCCGAGGTGTTGGAGATCGAGCAGGACAGCTTCGAGTTTCCCTGGTGCGAGGACGACTTCATCCGTTGTCTGCGGCAGCGAAACTGCATCGGCATGGTCGCCGATTGGGAAGACCGCGTGGCGGGCTTCATGATCTACGAACTGCACAAAACGCGGCTGCATCTGCTGAATTTCTCCGTCGCGCGGGAATTTCGCCGCCGCGGCGTGGGCACGCAAATGGCCGGCAAACTGATCGGCAAGCTTTCGCCCGATCGGCGAACGCGAGTGTCGCTGGAAGTTCGCGAGACGAACTTGCCGGCGCAAATATTCTTTCGCGACGCCGGATTTCGCGCGGTTTCCGTATTGCGAGACTACTATCAAGACACGACCGAAGACGCCTACGTGATGCAGTATCGGTATCGCTCGGCGATTCCGGACCTGAGCGAGGCGACGAACCGCATTACGCGATTGGCCGGGTGAACGGACGAACTTCGCGGCCGAGCGGTTATTTCAGCGGAAGTGGTCGGGACAACGATCGCGGTATCGACCGCAGATCGCGATCGCCTTTGATTTTTTGCAAGACGTCGTGGCGGTGCTTTCGCGGCAGGTTCAGATCGAGCAGCACGAGATCCGGGCGGGGAGCGGCGTCGCAGGGCGGCTCACCGCGAAAGAACTGCATCGCCTGGATGCCGTCGCAGTCCGACGCGCAGGGTCTCGATGCAGTGCGACGCCGATCATCGTGCTGGCCACGCCTGGCGTTGTGCGACAGCACACGACGTCGGCGACGGGCGTCGTCAAGCTGCTCGGCAGAGCCGTTCTTCCCGCATCGCCAACAGCTCGGCAACGGGAACTATCTATACGGAGAACTCGTCAGGCGATCACTTCGCGAATCGCTTGTCCCGACACGTCGGTGAGGCGGAAATCCCGGCCGGCGTAACGAAACGTGAGCCGTTCGTGATCGAAGCCCAACAGGTGCAGGATCGTGGCGTGCAAGTCGTGTACGCTGGTCGGATTGTCGACCGCTTTGAAGCCGAAGTCGTCGGTCGCGCCATACACCGTGCCGCCTTTCACGCCGCCGCCGGCCAACCACACGCTGAACCCGTAATGATTGTGGTCGCGGCCGAGTTTCGACTTGCCATCGCCGCCAAGTTCGACCGACGGCGTGCGGCCGAATTCGCCGCCCCAAACAACCAGCGTGTCCTCGAACATGCCGCGGCGTTTGAGATCGGTCAATAACGCCGCGATCGGGCCGTCGATGTCGGCGGCCAGCTTGCGGTGGTTGGCCTCGATGTTGTCGTGATTGTCCCACGGCTGGCCGCCGCCGTGCCAAAGCTGCACGTAGCGGACGCCGCGTTCGAGCAATCGCCGGGCGATTAGCGTTTGTCGGCCATGCACGCCGCTGCCATAAAGGGCCCGCGTCTCGGCCGACTCGCGCGACAGGTCGAAGGCTTCCGCGGCCTCTGTTTGCATGCGAAACGCTAGCTCGAACGTCTGGATGCGGGCGTCGAGCCGCGCGTCGAGGCGGCCCGCGCGGTGTTCGGCGTTGAGTTCTGCCAGCAGATTGAGTTGCCGCCGCTGCGTGGCGGTCGTGGCGTGCGGATGGGCGATGTTCTCGATGAGCTTGGCAAGCTCTTCATGCTTCGAGTCGATGTAGGTGCCTTGAAACGCGCCCGGCAGAAAGCCGGATTGCCAGTTCTCCGTGTCCTTGATCGGCAACCCGCCGGGACACATGGCGAGAAACCCAGGCAGATTCTGATTCTCCGTACCCAGGCCGTACAACACCCACGCACCGACGCTGGGCCGCGCCTGCACCGAATCGCCGCAGTTCATCAGCATCAGCGACGGCTCGTGGTTCGGCACCTGGGCGTACATCGAGCGGATCACGGCGATGTCGTCGACGTGGGCCGCGGTCTGCGAAAAAATCTCGCTCACCTCAATGCCGCTCTGACCGAATCGCCGGAACTTGAACGGAGAGGGGAACGCCGCGCCGGTTTTGCGTTCGGTACGGAGCGTCTCCGGGAGCGGCTGGCCGGCGTATGTCGCCAAGGCCGGCTTAGGATCGAACGTATCGACGTGCGACGGTCCGCCGTTGAGAAAGAAATGGATCACGCGCTTCGCCTTGGCGGGAAAGTGAGGCGCTCGCGGCGACAGCGGTCCGCCGGCAGCGTTCGCGATTGCGCCATCGCTGGCCGCGTCGCCGGCCGCAGCGCTGGACTCGCCGAACAAACCGCACAGGCCGAGTGCGCCGAATCCCATCCCGCTGCGCACCAGCATTTCGCGGCGGCTGAGCGGAAGCGTCGTAAATGGTTGGTTCATGGGTCGCCCTCTTCGTTTTCGAGCGAGAATTGTTTCAGTCGATGAATATGAATTCGTTTGCCGAGAACAGCACTTGGGCCAACTGTTCCCACGGTTCCAGTTCCTCGGAGCCACCGCCGCGGAAGTCGCGACGCGAATTCCACGTGAGTTGCGGATTCTCTTCCGCCACGCAAGTGATCGTCGCGTCCCACGTGAATTGATCGCTGTTCAGCGTGCCGCCGATATCGACGGCGAAGTCGAGCGTTTCGCCGGCCTTTAATTCAACCGAAAGGAGATTCATCGCCGCTTGCGAATGGTGTACCGCGGATGTCGCCAGCACGCTGATGCGGTCGCCGTCGGTCGAACCGCGGACGATCGAACCGCGAACGCCGTCGCCTTCGTCGAGGTCGTGGATCAGCGCCGATTCGACGTGGACCGTCATATCGCGTGGCGCGGTCCAGCGACGCACGGCGGCGTGTTGCAAGTCGTTGCCGGCATGCCCGCCCGTCGCGGTGAGTTGCACCCAGCCCAGCTTGGCGTCGGGCCACGTCGGACCGCCTTGCCAGGCGCTGCCGGTGAAGCGAGGCAGCGGCTCAAAGCCGGAAATCCGCCGCGAATTCTCGTCGATGGCGGCGAAACCATATTGCCAGTCGCCCGCCGTCGCCACGACGTCGCTTGCCGGCTTTCGCTCGCTCGCCTCGACCAGCGCCAGCGCCGCCGCCACCTGCCGCGACGAAGCGGGCCGTTGATAGACCAGTCGGTACATCGCCTGCACACGCTCGGCCGGCGTCGCGCTCGATTCGGTGCGCTTCGCCAACGCCTTTGCGCGGGCAAGCACCATTTCGCCGTTCAAGAAGAACAGCGCCTGCTGCGGCACGGTCGTATCGCTCCGCTGAGGAATGTGCAGATCGGGATTGGCGAAGTCGAACATCCGCAGCGTGCTGGGCAGAAACTGCCGATCGACCAGGCCGTAGAGCGTTCGCCGCTTGAACTCCGCCGCGAACATATCCGCAGCTCTACCACCGACATGCAAGTCGATCTCGCCGGTCGAAGACAACAGCGCGTCGCGCAGCTCCTCGAACGACAATCGCCGCTCGTTCATCCGCCACAACAGGCGGTTTTCCGGATCGCTCTGGGCGGCTTTGGCGCGCGCGGCCGCGTCGGCGGGACCGGCGGTGCTTTGGCGATACGCCTCGGACAGCACGATCCGCCGATGCAGCTTCTTGAGGCTCCAACCGTCGGCCACGAACCGACTCGTAAGCCAATCGAGCAGCGCCGGATGACTCGGCGGCGCGGCCCGCGTACCGAAATCGCTCGGCGTCCGCACCAGCCCTTCGCCGAAGTGGTGCATCCAGACGCGATTGACGATCACCCGCGCCGTAAGCGGGTTGGTCCGATCGATAATCGCCTGGGCCAATTCGAGCCGCCCGCTGCCGATTTGGAACGGCTGGCGTTGCGGCCCGGCGAGCAATTCCAAGAATTGGCGCGGTACTTCATCGCCTTTGTTCGCCGGCCGGCCGCGCTTGAACACATACGCCGGCGACAATTCCTCGCGATCGCGCAGCACGTCGGCATACGCCGGAGCCGCCGGCGACTGAATCAGCCAAGAGTCGATCTCGCCCTGCAGTTTCCACAGCAATTCGCACGACGCCAGATCGAAGTACGACTCGGTGTGAAGGATCGGCTCGTCAGGCACCGCGGCCGGAGAATTCGGTCCATACAGCACCGCTCGCAGTTCTTCCGCATCCCGATCCGCAAGCGCGGTCGGCGGCGGCTGTTGCTTCTCTTCAGCCTCTTTGAGCGCGGCTTGCCATTGCTCGTCGATTTTGGCGAACAGATCGCCGTAGCGCCGCGCGACGTCCTGAATCGACTCGGGCGGAGTGGCGAACTGCTCCGCTACAAGCGGGTTCAATTGGCCTGGCACAGTGCCGCTCAACACCAAGGTCAGTACCGGTGCGAACTCGTTAAACGATTTTGGCGTTAGCTGCGCATACGTGTCCCAGGCGGCGAACACCGGATCGTGTCGTTTCAACGTCTGGGCGAGATAGCCTTGCCACCGGCGGACCGACGCAGGAATGACGTCGTCCTTCTCCAGAACCTGATCGAAGCCTTCGTCGGGATACTTCCCCATCTCGGTTTGGGCGATCAAGTAGTCGGCCACTCGCGCTCGGAGCCGCTTGTTTGCCGCCTCGCGTCGCTGGGCGAACGTCTCGTCGTACTTCGCCTGCCGCTTGCGCAGCTCCTTCGAGAACTTTTCGTATGCTTCGTCGCGCGTGGCCGGCTCGCCGATCGGCGTCAGGCTTTCCACACAGTTGCGAAACACGCCGTAGAGCGAATAATAATCGCGCGTCGGGATCGGGTCGTACTTGTGGTCGTGGCAGCGGGCGCAACTTACGGTCAGCCCCATCGTGCCGCGCGCGACGACGTCGATGCGATCGTCGATGATGTCGTGCGTGACGCCGATGAATCGCCGCCCCAACGTCAAGTAACCCATCGCCGCCAGATCGGCGCGGTTGTCTCCGGCCGCCTGATCGGCCGCAATCTGCAGCAGCAAAAACCGGTCGTAAGGCATGTCGTCGTTCAGAGCCTTCACGACCCAATCGCGATACGCCCAGGCATGCACCCAGAACCGCTGCTCGCGGGCGTACACGTAGCCCTTCGTGTCGGCATAGCTCGCCACATCGAGCCAGTGCCGGCCCCATTGCTCGCCATAGTGCGGCGACGCGAGTAGCCGGTCGACGAGTTGCTCGTAGGCCCGCGGATCGTCGTTCTTCTCAAACGCCTCGACTTCCTCCGGCGTCGGCGGCAAACCGATCAGATCGAACGTCGCCCGGCGGATCAACTCTCGGCGAGTGGCCTGCGGCGAAGCCATCAGAGTGGCCGCAGCCAGTTTCACGCGGACGAAGGCGTCGATCGGATTGACCGGCTGCGTATCGACTCCGGAAACCGCGGGGACGGGCGGATCGACGACCGGTTGAAACGCCCAGTGCGTTTTGGCAATGTCACGACGGTTGTGATTAGCCGATTCCGACTTCGGCCACGGTGCGCCGAGCTTCACCCACCGTTCGATGGCGGCGATCTTGCCGCTGGCCAGCTTCGACTTCGGCGGCATCTTGTAGTCGCCCGTCTGATGGATCGCCTCGACGAGCAAACTCTCCTCGGGCTTGCCGGGCACAATCGCCGCGCCGCTCGCACCGCCGTGCAGCAAGGCCTCGCGCGAGTCGACGCGCAGCTCGGATTCCTGCTTCGTCGCCCCGTGGCACTTCTGACAGGACTCGACGAGCACCGGCCGCACCTCGCGCTCGAAAAGCTCAAGCGCCGCGTCCTCATCGGCCGCTTCGGCGCGGACCGACGGCACAGCAACCGCCAACACGGCCGCCAGCAGCCAACGCCGCCGTCCCAGCATAGATTGCTTCATGGTCGTGCGTCCCCAGGGTGATGCCACGATTGCGTCCTTTGATTGTCGGCCGAACGGGGCCGCAGCGAAAGAGGGTTCGCGGCGGACGAACCCATTTCCCGGCCCCGGCCCACCCGATCGTGTTGGGCCGTCGCACGCGGGATCTCGCCGACTTTGGCCCAAATGGCAATTGGAATCCGGCCGGGGTTTCTGCTACAGAAAGGCGACCGCTCGCAGCGCCGCGGACGCCGATTACCGCTAAGATCACTTACCGCCCGCGCCGTGTTTGCTCACCAAAATAAGTGCCTTTCCAAAAATGTAGGAGGCGAATCCTTTCGCCGAAAGCACGGTCAAACGATTCTTTCGGCGAAAGGATTCGCCTCCTACAGAATTCGGCTTCGGGATAAGCACTAACGTGATTACGCGATGGACGCCGCCCTTGCCGGGAGTAGCGAATGGTGAATCACCGCGATCAACCGGCGTCCCGCGCCACGGCGATGCGCTGGTCGATCCTGCTGCTGTTGACGATGATGGTCTGTCTGGGCCACTTCAATCGCGTCAGCATCTCGGTGGCCGGCAACGAGCGGTTCATCGAGAACGGCCGCATCGATCGCGAATCGATGGGCCAGATCTACACCGTTTTCCTACTCGTCTATACCGCATGCATGTTGCCGGCGGGATGGTTTATCGACCGCGTCGGACCGGCGACCGCGTTGACGTGGATGGCGCTGGGGCTGGGTCTGTGCGTGATCATGACCGGCGTCGTTGGTTGGCAAAGCGAATCGGCCGGCGGACTCTGGCTGTCGCTGATGATCGTGCGCGGTGTCGCTGGCGCGGCCAGTTCGCCGCTTCATCCTGCCGCGGCGCGAAGCGTGTCGTTGTGGTTTCCAGCGGGCACCCGCATCCGGGCCAACGGCTTCGTGACCGCGGGCGCGCTGGTCGGCATCGCCGTAACCTATCCCGTTTTCGGCTGGCTGATGGACCGATTCGATTGGCCGTGGGCGTTCGTGATTTGCGGATCGGCCACGATGGCGTTCGCCGTCGTTTGGCGGTGCGTCGCCACCGACGGGGCGAACGATCATCGCTGGACCAGCGTCGCGCAGCGGGCGCCGGTTCCGCGATCGGACGAGCCGGCCCAGTCGCAGCCAAAGTCGCCGTCGCGATCGGTGGCACGCGATCTCCTCGGATTGCTCCGCCATCGCGGACTCGTGCTGCTATCGATCAGCTATGCGGCCGTCGGGTATTTCCAGTATCTGTTCTTCTACTGGATCGAAAACTATTTCAGCGACACGTTGCATCTGCCGGTCGAAGAAAGCCGCCGCGCCTCGTCCGCGGTGATGATCGCGATGGCCGCCGGAATGGCCTGCGGCGGTTGGGCGGCCGACTCGATCTGCCGTCGCTGGGGACAACGCTACGGCCGACGCGCGATGGCCTTCGGCGGCATGACGCTCAGTGCCCTGTTCGCGCTGCTCGGCGTGGCGACGAACGAGCCGGATCAGGTGGTGGCGTGGTTTTCGCTGGCCCTGGCGTCGCTCGGGGCCTGCGAGGGCGTGTTTTGGACGACCGTGACCGACATGGGTGGCCGCGGCGGCGGGCTGGCGGCGGCGGTTCTCAATACGCTCGGAAATGCCGGCGGCGCGCTCGCGCCGTGGCTCACCGCCGTCCTGATTGACCGCTTCGACTGGCACATTGCAATCGGCGTCGCGTGCGCCATTTGTGGTCTGGGGGCCACGCTGTGGTTTGGCTTCGATCCGACAATGCCGATCGAACCGAACGTACCGCACGCCGACAATGCGGCGGATCGCGGAGAAACTACGGCACGGTGAGCGCGCTGCCGCAAGAGAGCAAGAGAAACAGCGCGACAAGAAAATGGCGGAAGTGCATGGGAATCGAACCCACCTGCGACGCGCTTAACGCACCGCACGACGGTTTTGAAGACCGCGGCCGCCACCAGGCGTACAAGCACTTCCGCTTGAGAAATAGGGCCGGTTGGCGACCCATCGTTTTCAGCATGAAGTACGTCTAAGTCTCGTTGTTTTAAGCCGTTGCGCCAAGAGCCGTCGCCGTCGTCATCTTTTTGACCACAGTCAACCCCGACACACTTGGCAGTCGCTCGAAGCTCAAAGGCCAGGCGAGGCAGGATTGGAACGCCGACGAATCCGGCCGTTGAGCAACCGGCGCGAGTCGGGGCGGGTGCGAGCGCGAACGATCCGGATCATGCGTGGCGAAGCGATTCGCGATGCCGTTTACGCAGATTCGCGGCCGACACTTCAACAGTTCAATCGGGTCGCGGACCGACCGCAGGTTTCCTGTTGCCCGCGGCCATGCGTCGGGCTAGAGTTGAAGTATGGCAACCAATGCAAATGTGCCCTCGACGCTCGTTTCCGCCGGCCACGTGGAGGTGACTCCCGGCACATGCGGCGGCAAACCGCGCATCGCCGGCACGCGCATTCGAGTGCAAGACGTCGTCGTTTGGCATGAGCGGATGGGGCTATCCGTTGACGAGATCGTCAGCCGATTTCCGCAACTGACGCTGGCGGGAGTTTATGCGGCCCTGGCCTACTACCACGACCATCGCGAAGAAATCGACTCGCAGATGGCGCGAGGCCAGCGGATTGTCGAGGCCATGCGTCGCGCTTATCCGTCGAAGCTCGACGCGAAGCAGCTTGCCGACGAATGACCGACATTCGTTTTCATCTCGACGAGAGTGTCGATCCGGCGATCGCGAATGGATTACGAAGGCGCGGCGCAGACGTCACGGGATGCCGGACTTCTCGGTGCCGATGACGCCGTGCAACTCGCTCACGCGTCGACTCAGCGACGCGTGCTCGTCACACACGACGAAGACTTTCTCGCCCTTGCTCCGCGCGTAGCGGAGCACGCCGGTATCGCATTCTGCCACTGCGAATCGCACTCGATTGGCCAAACGATCGCGGCGTTGCTCTTGATTCGCGATTGTCTCTCGGATGAGGAGATGCGGAATCACGTCGAGTTTCTTTAGCACGCCGAATCCATCAAATAAACCGATTGATCAAATGCTCGATCATCTCTTGCCGGCCGCTCGTGTTCGGCGTGGCGTCGCCTTTTTCGAGCATGTACTTCTCCAGCGTCTCGAACGTGGCCTTGCCCGATTCGATTTCCGCGCCGACGCTGCCGTCCCAGCTTGAGTAGCGTTCTTTGACGAATTTGCCGAGCGTGCCATCCGCGCGGATCGCCGCCGCGACTTTCAGGCCGTGCGCGAAGGCATCCATGCCGCTGATGTGGGCGTGAAACAGATCGATCGGCTCGAAGCTCTCGCGGCGGACCTTGGCGTCGAAGTTGAGTCCGCCGGTGGTGAAGCCGCCCCATTTCAACAGCGCGAACATGATCGACGTCGTCATATAGACGTCCGTGGGGAATTGGTCGGTGTCCCAGCCCAACAGCAGGTCGCCGGAGTTCGCGTCGATCGAGCCCAAATAGCCTTGGCTGGCGGCGTATTCGATCTCGTGATGCACCGTGTGGCCGGCGAGCGTGGCGTGATTGGTCTCGATGTTCATCTTGATCTGATCGCCGAGGCCGTATGCCCGCAGAAAGTTGATGCAGTTGGCGACGTCGAAGTCGTACTGGTGCTTGGTCGGCTCCTTGGGCTTCGGCTCGAAGTAGAACTGGCCGGAGAAGCCGATCTTCTTCTTGTAGTCGAGGGCCATATGCATGAAGCGGCCCAAATGGTCCATCTCGCGCTTCATGTCGGTGTTCCACAGGTTCTGATACCCTTCGCGGCCGCCCCAGAACGTGTAGCCCTCGCCGCCGAGTTCCTTCGTGACCTCGAGGGCCTTCTTCACCTGGGCCGCCGCGAACGAGAAGGCGTCGGCGTTGCAACTCGTGGCCGCGCCGTGCATGTAGCGGCGATTGCTGAACAGATTGGCCGTGCCCCACAGCAGCTTGATGCCGGTTCGCTGCTGTTCTTCCTTGAGCACTTTGGCGACTTCGTCGAGATTCTTGTTCGATTCGGCGAGCGTGGCGCCTTCCGGCGCGACGTCGCGGTCGTGGAAACAGTAATAGCCGACGCCGAGCTTCTCCATGAACTCGAAGGCCACCTTGACGCGATGCTTGGCGTTCTCGACGTCGTCGGCCGGGCCTTCCCACGGCCGCACCGCGCAGCCAGGACCAAACGGATCGGCGCCCATGCCGCGGAAGCTATGCCAGTACGCCACGGCGAAGCGGAAATGGTCGCGCATCTTCTTGCCTTCAACCACTTCGTCGGGGTTGTAATGGCGGAAGGCGAGTGGGTTCTTCGCGTTGGGGCCTTCGTACTTGATCTTCGTGACTTCGGGGAAGAATGCGGACATGGGTGATCGGGGGTCAGGGGTCAAGGATCGGGGGTCAGCGATTCATCGGCATCGCGCGCATCCGCCGAGGTTGCCGCGCGACCGTCAGGATGCCAGATGGACCGCGGATTCGCAAGGTGCGCGGCGGCCTATTACGGCCCCGCCGCGGCGGGTATCCTGAGACCGTGGGCGGGTGCGCCGCCAATGGTCGAAGCCCGGCAACCACCGTTGCAGCGACGATTATCCAAAGCATGTCGATTCCACCGCGACTGTTCACGCGGGAAGAGGCGAATCTCTCATGTCCGCATCCAAACTGGAAACGATCGGGAAATTCACCACCATCAACGACGCCGAATTCGCGCGGATGCTGCTCGAAGGCGAGGGCATTCGCGCGTCGATCGCCGACGCCACGACCGGCTCGATGCTGGTCCCCAACGTCGTCGGCTGGTTCAAGCTGGATGTCGCCGCCGAGGACGCCGAACGAGCGCGGCAAGTCTTCGTGGAGGCTCGCCGCGCGGCAAGCGAAGTGCAGGATCCGTCGGGGCTGAGTATCGCCTGCCTGGCGTGCGGCAAAGAGATGCCGCAAGGCGTGGCGTCGTGTCCGGATTGCGGCTGGACCTATCTCGGCGGAGAGGCCGACGTCGAGTAAATCGCGACTTGCCAGCGAACGCGGATCGATCCAACGCCACGCGATGCGCTGCACAGACGACGCGCACGACGGACCGGCCCGCGCGGCAAAGTGCATCTAGGCCGCTCGCCTCTTGCGTCGCGGCGGTTCGCCTTTCCAGCGGCGATGGACCCACCAGTATTGCTCGGGCGCTTGGCGGATGATCGTTTCGAGTTGCTGCGAATACCAGAGCGTGATCGCCGGAACCGTCGCTTCGGCCGGCGAGACTTCGCACGGATCGAGCACCGCCTCGAAGCCGACTTCGTATTCGAGAGGGCCGCCGATGCGGCGGGCGTAACCCACGATCAGCGGCGCATCGTTGGCCAGCGCGAATACGGCGACCGCCTTGTGCGTCGACGCCGGGCGGCCGAAGAAATCGACCCAGCAGCCCTTCGGCCCCGCCGCCTGATCGCCCAGCACGGTGAGCGAAGCGCCCGCCTCGAGCAGACGGTCGATGTCGGCCGAACTGCCGTGCTTGGAAAGCATGTACTGCCCGGTTGCGCTGCGGAATCCGTTGATCCAGCGGTCGAGGTGCGGGTTGTCGAGCGTGCGGGCGACCGTGAACGTCGGAAAGCCGAGCAGGCCGACTACGTAGCCGGACAGCTCGAAATTGCCGTAGTGGCCCGCGACGATCACCTTCGGCCGCCGCAATAGTAGCGTGCCCACGACGCCGGAAAGATCGCGGACCCGGATGTACCGCCGCCACGTCGACCGTCGCAGCTTGCGCGGCGCATGGGCGATTTCCGCGACCATCAGGAATAGGTGTTCCCACATTCGCCACGCCATCCGCCGGCGCTCGGCCGGCGAAAGCTCGCCGAATGCGATGGCAAGGTTTTCCTCGATCACGCCCCGGCGCAGGCGAAGCACGTCGCACGAGAGCGTCGCCAGCGCGGCGGCGACCGAGCGGCAGGCGCTCAGCGGAACCGCCTGCACGGCGCAAACGGCCACTCGCACGGCGAGATAAACCAGATAGTCGACGATGCGTCGAAGCATGGCTTCGGAGGCGTCCAACGGAAGCGGACCTTGTTGCGATGCGCAGTCGGGATGTCGGGCGTCGGCCCGCGGCGAAGGATTTTGCACTACACCGCCGGTTCGCGCATAGTCCAATGCATGGCGGCGAAGCGATTTGGGCGCATGTCGCACTTTGCGCGCTGCTGTTGGTTGTGTTAACAATAGGGGGGT
>JBBDYI010000362.1:0-11927 GCA_040901705.1 Pirellulales bacterium
TGAGTCGAACGTCATCGCGGACCTGCTGATGGCCGAAAGCGCGACGGCCGATCGGGCGCTTGCCGAGCGGCTTGCCGCGTGGAGCGAAGGCAGCCTCGCCCGGGCGCGCGACTTGGCCGATCCGGACCTGTGGAAATTCCGTCAGGTGCTGCTCGCTCGCCTCTGCGAAGCCGACGTAGACAGCGTTCGCCTGGCCGAGGCCGTCGGCAAGTTCGTCGAAGAAGCCGGCACGGACGCTTTTCGCCGACGGAACCGGCTGCGGCAGGTGATCGGGTTTGCCGTCGAGTTCTATCGGCAGCTCGCTCGGTCGCTAAGCGGGGCGCACGTCGAAGGCGACGCCGAAACGGAGCAAGCCATCGCGGCGGCCATGCGAACGTTCGCCGGCGATGCGGAACTGGCCGCCGACCGACTGGATCGATGCTTGGACGCGCTCGGCCACGTGGATCGCAATGCGAATCAATCGGCGCTGATTGGGGCTTGGATCGACGATCTCGTGTGGCGCGACGTGCCGATTGGCGTGGCTCGGCGGTGACGGCGGCGCAGCGCGGATTGCCCCCGGTGTAATCACCGGGGGCTAAGTTGACTGCCCTGCAAGTCGTCCTCCACGCTCTTCTCCTTGTAAATCGGCAAGTAGCGGTAATAAACCTCCAGCGTCATCGCCGCGAGCGTCGTGAAGTACAGTCGTCCGCCGGCGGTTCCGCCGTGGTCGCCCGTAAAGCGCCAGCTTCCCCGCTCGTGTCCTGCTTTGGCTTGCGTCTTGACGAGGTAGTCGCGCATCGCGCGGTTCCAATCCCGCCACGGCTGCCCGCCGTAGTGATGCATCACCTGCGTCGCGTAATAGTTGTAGTACATGTCCGTCGTGTTGCCGGTCGACGGCCGCCAACGCCCAAGCTGCGCTACGCCCTCGACGATGCCGGGATGATTGCGGTCCCAGCCAAGATACATCCGGCACAACAGCCCGATCGCGGTCGTCGCCCGAATGGCATCCTCGGGCCGGGTCTTATCCGGCATATAGTGGTAGATCGAGCCGTAATCGCCTTCTTGAACCGAATCGAGAAACTTCGACGCGCCGGCCACGCTGTTCTTCGAAAAGGGAACTTTCGCCAGATAAGCGCTCTTCATTGCCATCAGCACCCAACCGACGACCGACGTATCGCCGGCCTGACCGTTGTTGTACCGCCAGCCGCCGGCCGAATTTTGACCTTCGACGAGGTAGTCGATTGCCGCTTGCGACGCCGCGGCGAGCCGTTTTGTGTCGATGGCGTCGGCTGGCCGGCGCTTTGCCTGTTCGCGTTCCTCTTTCCACCGTCGCCGTTCCTCTTCGGTCATTTCCGACGGCGACTTGGTGGGCCGCCTCATCGGTATGCGAGACATCTCCAGCGTCTCGCACACGGCCAACGTGGCGATCGAATGTGAATAGTTGCCGCTGTTGCCGATCTTTTCGTGCCAGCTTCCCGTCTTGCCGGCGATCTTCTGCGTGGCCAGCAGGTATCGCAACCCCTTTTCGACCGTCTGCTGATACTTGCCTTGCAGGTGTGTTTCGCCGGCACCGAGAAACGTCAACAGAGCGAGGCCCGTCGCCGCGTTCTTGGCTTCCTTGAACTGGCCGGGGTTCTTGCAACGACCGTTGCACGCGCCGTCGCGATGGTCGAAGCTCCAACTCCCGTCGGGCAATTGATGCGCGGCGAGCCAAGCTAGCGCGGCGGTGACGGCGGTTTCAGAATCTTTGCTTGGGCCGGTAACCGCGTTGAAGTCTCCGCCGGGGCCGGGACGATTTCGAAACGAACCGTTCGGTTCATTTTGTGGGCCGGACTTCCCAGGTGGCCACCATGACCCATTTCCATCTATCGACTCCGGACGATCGCGGCGCACGTGGTCGTCGGGACCAATGTCGACAATCTGCCGCTGCAATTCGTTGGAAACACTCAATTGCGGCAAGGCAGGCAGATCGTCCGGTGTCTGCGGAAGCTCGCCGCCGATGAAGTCTCCTGAGACGGGGCCGGAATCAAACGTGATCGGCTCCTCGGGCGGCGGAACCTCGGCAGTCACCGCGGTGACAAACGCACGGTCGTGCGGCAGCAGCGGTATTAGCGACAGCACCATCAGTGCGATCGAATGAACCAAACTGCTCGACAGCCAACTCACTTGGTCGTCGAACCATGCTCGCACGCCGGACCGAACGTCGACCGTGGCGTCGTCGTCCGATTCGTCGTCGGATGCCGCGCAAGCGCCGCCGGCGGTCGATGAACGTGTGGCGTGGTCGCTTCGGCGCGCACCGCCAGCGCGATGGAAACCCATGGACATGGCGAAACTCCTCGATAAGGATTTTCCGGCGGCCGCACGTCGGCGCGCAACGCCAGCGCAGATGAATTCACTGTGCGCAGTGCCCGCCAGAACCGTGCAGGCACGCCGTATTGCAGTGTCGCTGAGCCGTGTGAAGTCGAACCCGTGGCGCGTTCGACAGATCGCACGAGCGATGGCGACCAAGCCACTCACAAGCATTCAGCGTCAAGCGGCATCGACAAGAGTTTCGCGCAACAACGCCGCGTTTATTCCCGAATTTCTTGATCGCACCAGGAGCGTAATTCGCCGCACACGACGCGAGGAAGAAATACTCTTCGCGGCCAACGGCAAAAACTATTCCACCGCCGCGCCGCAAAGATATCGGCAGCGGCAGAAAACCGAACGGAAGCCGTCGTCCCTCCGAATCCCGAAGCCCGAGCCCGGCTCCCCTCTCACTCCACCAAAAACGCCGTGCGAAAGCTCCGTCGGCTCGCCTCGTCGGCTTTCTTGCACTCCTTGCCGTCGAGTTCCTTCGTGCCGTCGTCGCTGAGGATCTGAATCGTCCCGGCCGCGCCGCTCTTGCCGGGATACAGAAACAGTGACTCGGGGTTGAGTCCCAGCTTGCCAAAATCGACGGACTTGACGACCGCCGGCTGTTGGAGATTCTCGCCCGACCAGCGAAACAGTACCGAACGTCCGCCGGAGTCGTAATGCCCGCCGACGATCCAGTAGCACTTCCGCCCGGCGTCGTATTCCATACTGCGAATCCCCAGCGGGCGGCCGCCATCGGCGAGCGACAGCTCGATCGGGTTGCCCAGCTTTGCATCCGCCCCCTCGTCGATGATCTCCTTGGGATTCTCGATCGGCGCGATCAACGCCCGACCGCCGGGAATCGGGTTGCGCATCGCCACGAGCAACTGTCCGTTCGGCGTGGCGGCCAGGCCCTCGATGTTCAGCGCGCCTTCCTTCTTCGGAGCCAGCTTCGACGCCGCTTCGAGTTTGTACCTGGCATAGCGGCCATCCGCGATCATCGCGGCCAGCAAATCGCGATACACCTTGCCGACGCCGACGACTGTCGCTTCGTCGCCCTTGCCGTTCACTTCCGTACAGAACAGCCGGTGACGGCTCTCGCGCAGCTTGTCCTTCTTATTGCGCCCATGCGAAGTGATCCAATAGATGCGGCCGTCCAGCCAACAGGCTCCCTCGATGTCGCTCTCCGGCTCCTTCGCCTCGGTATCCAAATGCGACGTCATGTCGAATTCGCCCAGCGGCTCTGCCGGCCGGTCGCGATGATAGATCCGCAGAGTGTTGTCTTCGTCGTTGGCCACAACGAACCGCTCCGCGTCGATCGCCACGGAGGCCGAAGCGTCGCACATCCCGTGATACGTCGGGCCGGGCTTGAGGTGTGGTCCGTCCGATCGATCCGCCGCCACAGTTGCCGTTGCGCCGAACAGCGCAGCAGCGAGAAGAAACGAAAAAGGCCGTACCAACGCCCGCGAAGGCATCGAGCGAGCTTCGCAATACATGGGTGCGGCCTTTCTCAAAGGCAATCGACGGCGCAAGCCAACCATAATGACCTGCGCACTACGGTCGGCCTATTCTTCTTCTTCCTTTTGCTTCTTCTTCATAATAACGAAGGCAGCGATAGCGACGGCAAGAATCGTCCCGCACATCAAATACCACCACACAGAACCAATAAAGGCGGCCAAAATCGCCATTTCGAAACCTCACGTTCTTTAGACTTCGTGATTCTCCCATACCCAGATCGGCGCCCCGCCTGTTGCGAATGCCGCGCCGCCCGGCCAGACTTTGTATTCTGTCCGCGTTTCTTCGGGAAATCAAGTAGGCTGTTAGAGTTGTGTCGCGACTTTACGACCGGACTTCCCGCGCGCCGCGAATCGCCAGCGCCACGCCCGGATCGACCATCGCCGCCGTGGCCAGATGCACCGCGTCGGCCCCGGCCGAAAGATACCGCCGCACGTCCTCGGCCGTCGCCGCACCACCGCAGCCGACGATCGAAAACGACAAACCTTGCCGATTGCGCAAACGGGCGAACCTCTCCACCTGCGCCAGCGACGCCTCGCGAATCCCCCGGCCGCAAATCCCCCGCCGGGCGCCACCGAACAGCAGCGAACCGTCGGCCGCCCGGATCGTCGTGGCAATGCTATTCGTCATCGCGATCCCGCTGATCCACGGGCAGACAGCCGCCACGAGCCGCTCCGCTTCCTCGTCGGTCGCCACGCAACCGATCTTGATCACCAGCGGCACGTCGCCAATCGCTCGCCGCACGCGCTCCGCCACCCGAGCGGCGTCGGCCGGCTGCTGGAATAGCTGGCCGTCGCACGTGCTCACGTTCGGGCACGAAAAGTTCGTCTCGATCGCATCGGCCCCCGCCTCGACCGCCCAAGCCGCGCACCGCGCATAGTCGTCGGCCAACTCATCGAGCGACCAACCGTCTTGCACCGTCCCCACGACCGAAACCGACAGCAGCTTCTCACGCGGCAACCGCCGCCGCGCTTCGGCCACGTCGGCCCGCCACACGTCCGGCGACTTCGACGGCATGCCGAAGGACACCGCCCACGTGCCGTGCATCGCGTCGCTCACCGCAAGCGATTCGGCCCCGGCATCAAGTTGCCCATCGGACGACCCAACGGCGACGGGCTGCAAATTCGGCAACGGATAACACACCCTCGGCCCGCTGCGGACAGTCTTGTACGTCACGACGTCGAAGCCCAAGCTGGCGTAGTGCAACAGCCACTTACCATTGAGCAACGGCCCAGCCGCAACGCCCAACGGCGAATCAACCGCCAAGCCACAGAACCGCCAACCGCCGGCCGGAGAGTCCGACATTGGCGCAACGGAAACACCGCTCAAAGCATCCGGCGCACGATCGTAGTTCCAGTCATACGACTGCGCAGGATCGTAACGCGGCAGGTCACCGGGCACTTGCATACGAACTCACTTTCCGCCACGAATCGCCCGCGCAACGCCGTAACCGGCAACGAGCACCGCCAGCGCAATCGCCGCCTCGCCGACTTGTCTTTCCCCTACGACGACGATCAACAGCAAAAAAAACGCGATGCGGGCGAATACCACCCACCACGGATCGGATTGCGGTGCATTCGCGTCGTCCATCGTGGAGTTGTCTTCCCTGTAGTGCGTCGCAGTCTCGGCGATGACTCACGCACTCGCTATAGCCTCCAACGGCCAATCGCGCGGGAGATCGACAGGCCAGCAACCAAAACGCAGACGCCGATAAACACTTCGCCGAAACGTCGCTTGTCGATCAACTCACCGAGCAGGCCGACCAGAATCAGCCCGACGACGATCCATCCGAGAATGGCAAACACGTCGCTCGGCCTAAGGCCACCTGATGCGTCCATGGACTGAAAACTCCGAGAAGGTCGAACGGAAAGGCACGGCGCGGCTACTTGGCGAACACGCTTGATAGTTCCATCCGAAAGCCTGGCAGCACGTCCTCGCACGTGAGTACGTCGCCGCTGTGAAACACTTCGACGGCGCGCCCAGCCCGATACACCGTCACGGACTTCGTCATCTTTAGTCGTGAGCCGCCGCGCGACGTGCCGCGCAGGCCCCAGCAATTTTACGGAATTCGTCGACATCATGCCATGAACCTTCTTTCCGCATAAAGCCGCCAATCACTCCGCCGCATACGACATCATCACCTCATCCGGCCTCAAGCCCGCAATCGACGTGAACCCGCCGTCGGCAATCGCGCGGCCAAGTTCCGTTACCGTGCGAAAATAGTTGTTGGTCGGCCGGCTGCCGTCGAGCGACCGCGTTAGGTCCTGGCATAGCACGTCGGCCGCTTGCCGCACGAGAGGGTCTTGCTGCCGCGCGCCGTAAAGCGATGCGCACAGCATCACGACGACCGCCTGCACGCGCGACGACATTTCCGACATCCGGCACTGCCGATCCGCCAGTTTCAACTGAAACTTGCTCATCGTGCGGCTGATGCTCAGCGCCGAGCGTTGCAGCTCGCCCGCGGCGAACTCGGCGTGGGCGCGAAGATTCGCCGGCATGTCGCCGGGCAGTTCAGGCCGCGGAATCGAGCGGGCCATTTGGCCCATCATCCACTTGGCATACGGCGCGATCGCACCGCGCAGCTTCCAGGCATGAACCGGGTTCATCGGATTCGGTTTCTTCAAGCCCGCGGCCACCATCGCCTTGCCCAGCGGCTCGAACAATTCTTTGCCGTGGTTCTTGATGAGCGACTTGAAGAAGCCCATGCCAAGCATTTCGCCTTCGCCTTCGTAAATGCACGGGGCCAGGTACTCGTGGACGTTGTCGCCGAACAGGTGGCCGTGCAGGAACGACCGCCCGCCGTGCGTTTTCATGAACAATTCGATGGCCGCTTCCTTCTGCGATTCGCTGCCGAAGATCTTGGCCACGATGCACTCCATTTCGCCGCGATACCCCTGATCGATCAACGCTGAGCACCACGCGACCAGCGCATCGCAACCGACGATCAGCGCGGCCAGCCGGCCCAACCGCCGCTCGACCAACTCCCGCGTCACGATCGCCGCTCCGTAAGTTTTTCGGAACTTCGCCCACGGGATGATGCTGGCCATCATCAGCCGCATCGTCCCGGCGGCATTCGCGCACAACGCCACGCGGCCAAGGTTCAACCCGTGGTACGCAATCGTCAGCCCATCGCCCCGCGGCGGCGTGAGCAGGTTCTCCGCCGGCACGCGGAAATCGCGAAACACAATGCCGCGGTTGAAGGCATGCTTGAGCGCGTACAGACCGTACTCCTTGAGTTGAAAATGCTCGTTCTCGGCGGCCGGCAAATCGACGATCAACACGGCCGGCCGCTCGTCGATCAGACAAACCAGTCCGATCGAACGCCCCGGCGCGACGTTCGTGATGAACAGTTTCTCGCCGTTCACCACATAGCTGTCGCCGTCGCGCACGGCGCGGGTCCGCAGCGCGGTCAGGTCGGAACCGGCGCACGGCTCGGTCAGTGCAAACGCCGACAACCGCTCCCCGCTGGCCAGCTTCGGCAAGAACCGCTGCTTCTGCTCCGGCGTGCCGAATCCGCGAACCGGATCGACCGCCCCAATACAACCATGCACCGAAGCCAGGCCCGCCACCGTCGGATCGACCATCGCCATCCGCGTCAAGAACGCCGCGAACGAGGCGAACGGCGCACCCGAACCACCGTATTGCGGATCGACGAGCAGCCCCCAATAGCCGACGCCGCCTAACTCGCTCAGCACGGCTTCGGTGATCTTGCCATCCTCGTCGAGCAACGTACCCGCATCGCGATGCCGCGCCGCGACGGCCACCGAATCGTCCATCACGCGCTGCACGGCCGCCGGCGTCTCCGTCGGCGGAAAGTAAAACAGTTCGACCGGCACGCCGCGATCCCATACCGCCCGATGCACCGGGCTGCCAACCGTCTGATACTTGGCGGCGAACAATGTCTCGACCTGGTCGTCCGCCGCGTCGATCGCGCCGGTCCGCCGGGCTTCGTCGTCGCTCTTGCCGCCGAGCTTGAGCGCCGTCTCGGCAAACGAAGGATCGCCGGCGGTCGAAGGCGCGGATTCAGGTGTAATGTGTGTGGACATGTGTTTTCGTCCGATCGTTGCAGTGGTAATACGCGGCGGGCCACTCAGTTTCCCTTATTCTATCGTCGGCGAGCAACGCCTGTTAAACTGGGCGAAACCATCGTTTGCCGCTACCGCACGACAAGAGCCGATGTGCGGTTCATTCCGATTAGAGAGATTCGTACGATGATAACGCAGCCGCAACTACGCTCTACCGCCGCTTCGTTCCGCCGTTTTCTCGCCGCATTTGCAGCCCTGGTTGTCCTATGCGGTCCGTGGACCGTGCGAATCGTCGCGCAAACGGCAAAGCCCAACGCCCAGGACACTTCCGACAAGGACGCTAAAAAGGACACTGCCGCCAAGCGTCCTAACGTCCTGTTCATCCTCACCGACGATCAGCGCTGGAACGCGATGAGCTGCGCTGGCCATCCGCATCTGAAAACGCCGAATATCGACCGCCTCGCCCGCGAAGGCGTGCGATTCGCCAATGCCTTCTGCACCACGTCGCTCTGTTCGCCCAGCCGCGCGTCGATCCTCAGCGGCCTCTACGCCCACAGCCACGGCGTGACGAACAACTTCACGGAGTATCCGACCAAGCTCGAAAGCTTTCCCCGCACTTTGCAGAAGATCGGCTACGACACGGCCTATCTTGGCAAGTGGCACATGGGCGAGCAAAACGACGAGCCGCGGCCCGGCTTCAACTACTTCGTCACACACAAAGGCCAAGGACAATACTTCGACACCGAGTTCAACTTCCACGGCCGCCAGCGGAAGGTCGTCAAGGGCTACTACACGACCGTCCTCACCGACATGGCGCTCGACTGGCTGAAACGGCCCCGCAACGGCCCGTTCATGCTGATGATCGGCCACAAAGCCCCGCACAGCTTCTACTTCCCGGAGCCGAAATACGAGCACACGTTCGACGACGTCGACATCCAGTATCCCAAGAGCGCATTCGCGCTCGACGACAAGCCGGCATGGATCAAGCAGCGGCTGACTACGTGGCACGGCATCTACGGCCCGCTGTTCGAATATCGCAAGAAATTCCCCGATTCGAGTCCCGAAGCCGTCAAGGACTTCGCCGCCATGACGCGGGCCTACTGGGGCACGATCGAGAGCGTCGACGATAGCGTCGGCCGGCTGTACCAATACTTGCGCGAGACCGGCGAACTCGACAACACGCTGATCGTATTCATGGGCGACAACGGCCTGCTCAACGGCGAGCACGGCATGGTCGACAAGCGCACGATGCACGAAGCCAGCATCCGCGTGCCGATCGTGGCTCGGTATCCCACAGCCATCGCGGCCGGCGAATCGAAGCCCCGCGTCGTCGAACAGCAAGTCCTCACCATCGACATGGCACCGAGCATTTTGGATATTTGCTCCGCCCCGTCGCTGTCCAAAGCGCACGGCCGCTCGTGGAAAAAGCTCGTCGGCAAAGGCGATCCCGAGTGGCGCAAGAGTTGGTACTACGAATACAATTACGAAAAGCAGTTCCCATACACGCCCAACGTCCGCGGCATCCGCACCGACGAGTGGAAGTACATCCATTATCCGCACGGTGACGGCAAGCCCGACCGGCACAAGGCCGAACTGTATCGCAACGCCGGCGATGCCGAGGAAACGAAGAATCTGATCGACGATCCGAAATATGCCGAAGTGGTTGTGCGGCTCAAAGGCGAATTGCAGCGACTCATCGAAGCGGCCGACGGCTTGCCGGACAAGATGCCGCTCGACGAAGGCATCAAGTCGGAACTGCCGGACAAGGCGATCCGCTAACAACCCTAGTTCATCGCTCCTCACTCATCATTCATCATTTGCAAACTCGGTGTGCCTCTGTGCTCCCCCTCCGCGACCTCCGTGGTTAATCGAGTAACGCAAGCGTCCAACCCGTCGAGCAGCGCCTAACAGCCTGTTGAAAAAGGGGACTGACCCTCTCAGGCAGGGCGAATTCTCCGGCGAAGACGCGCTCTCCCACAGGGTCTGTCCCCTTTTTCAACAGGCTGCTAACCCGACCTCCATGACGGAATCGCCGGAGCGTATCGTCCGTGGCCGCGTATAAACAACTTCTTCGCATCACCGGCGCGGCGGGCATGGCGCGGCTGGCTTGCCTGGTCGTGGGACTGGCGGCGCTCGTTGCAATGGTCGGCTTTCCGCGCCACGCCACTTGGGGGCTTGGCGAACTCGACCATCTGTTTCTCGGCCTGGCCGTGGTGCTGAGCATCCTGCCGCTGGCCGACCGGTCCGCCCGCTTCTTCATGCAATTGAACGATTGGTGGCGGCCGCTGCTGCCGTCTGTTGTCGTCGGCGTAACTGTCGCGGGCTATATCCTGCTCGCCCTCGTCGACGATCGATTCATCGCCGACAATTTCGGACTGGCCGATCGTACCGCCGCGGTTTCGCTGTGGTCGAAGCTGACCGTGCTGATCTGGCTTGGCCTCGAACTGCTCGAACTGTTCCGCCGGATCAGCTTTTCCGGGTGGCATCCCGCGACGGTGCTGCTGTTGTCGTTTCTCGCGGCCGTGTTGATCGGCGCCGCGCTGTTGACGCTGCCGGTCGCTCGCGCCGGTCCCGGCCGCGCCGACTTCTCGACCGCGCTGTTCACGTCGACCAGCGCGATTTGCGTCACGGGATTGATCGTGGTCGACACCGGAACGTATTGGTCGCGTGAAGGACAAATCGTCATCCTCGCGTTGATCCAAATCGGCGGTCTCGGCATCATGACGTTCGGCGCGTTCTTCAGCTTGCTCGTCGGCCGCGGTTTGCTGATCCGCGAGGCCGTGCTGATGGGCGACATCATGGAACGGCGAATGGTCACCGAAGTCCGTAGCCTCGTCCTGGTCGTGCTCGGCTTCACCGTGACGTGCGAAAGCGTCGGCGCGATGCTCATCTCCGGATTGTGGGCCGATTTGCCGTCGCGCGAACGGCTGTTCCAAAGCGTGTTCCATTCGGTCAGCGCGTTTTGCAACGCCGGATTCGCCCTTGCACCGGACAGCTTCGAGCGCTATGCATACAAATGGCAAGTCTGGGGCGCGCTCGCCGGACTGATCGTCGCCGGCGGACTTGGATTCGTCGTTATCGAGAACGGCATGCGCTGGCTGATCGACCAGCCGATTCGGATGGTCCGCCGGATGTTGGATCGCCGCCAGCGACGTCCCTATCGCCTTAGCCTCACCACGCGGCTGGTGTGGATCACGACGCTCGTCCTGCTAGTCGCCGGCACCGCGTTGATTCTGTGGATCGAGAATGATCGGCTCTTTTCCGGCCGAAGTTGGCCGCAAAAACTTTCCCTGGCCTGGTTTCAATCGGTCACCTGCCGCACGGCGGGCTTCAACACCCTGCCGATCGCCCAGTTGACCGAAGTCGCGCTTTTCCTTTCGATCATTCTGATGTTCATCGGCGCTTCGCCCGGTTCGACCGGCGGCGGCGTCAAGACGACGTCCGTTGCCGTGGCGACGCTCACGCTACGCGCAATTCTCCGCTCCCGGCCCCGCGTGGAAGTATTCCGCCGAACCATACCCGAATTGCTCGTCTATCGCGCACTGCTCGTCGTCGCGCTGAGCACCGGCTTCGTCGTCACACTTACGCTCATCCTGCTAGCGATCGAAAGCCACAGCGGCCGGTTTCTCGACTATCTTTTCGAAGTCACCAGCGCTTTCGCCACGGTCGGACTATCGACCGGCGTCACGCCGGAGTTGACCGAGGGCGGCCGCGCCGTCATCGTGATCGCCATGTTCGCCGGCCGCGTCGGACCGCTAACGCTATTCATGGCACTGGCCGGCGCGTCGGCAGCCGAGCGCTATCGCTACCCCGAAGAATCCGTCGTGCTCGGATAGAACTCCACGCATCAAATTCAAAACTTCATGTTCGTTCCCGCAAATCTGGATTGGTTCGATTCAACCCTGAGGACGTGGATGGGACATCTTGTTTGGAATTCGGCAGGCCGCGACACGCAGACGTCACCGGCCATGCAAGTCAACGCCATACATTCAATGTATTTCCTCCGCGCTCCCTCTGCATTCTGCACTTTCCGAGAAACTGGTTTAGGTTAGGCGGCCATTGCGATGAGGCTTT
>JBBDYI010000363.1:0-1745 GCA_040901705.1 Pirellulales bacterium
AGGGTCTGCATCACATCTCCTGCGTGGCCGCATCCGGGGGGATCGGCGACCGGAGCCCTACGCTGCAAGCGATGTTCCACGGTCTCTATCGGCAAAAATCGACATTTTGGGCGCCGGAAATTTCGGGACTGTCTTGCCAATCACAGTCCTGACATGGGTTCGTGAAGATATGCGCAGGAGGCATCGCGGCAGAAACTCCGCGCCATGCACTTCTTTCACGCCGATGTAACAACTACCCTTCGACTCGAACGACTCGCGTAGCCAGTCGTTCTCGCTCGGGGGAGGCCTCAGCGAGCAGTGATGATGCGCAAGGCGCGGCCGCGATACTGATCGGGATCGATCGCGCGGACGACGCTCGTGTGGCGCGCGCCGGCGATCAGGGTCGTGATTGCGACGTCGATCGGTCCCTGCCACGATGCCGGCACACCGAGGTGGACGGGCATCTCGCTCTGCGAGCAGTAGCCGGTGCCGGAATCCACGATGTCAGCCGAGAGCAACGTCCGCGTGCCGGCCTGGTAGGCGCGCACTTCGGCGCCCGCGCGCGAGCGCCGCGCATTGCCGTCGGCAACATCGACCGCCAACGCCCGTCCCCGCGGGGTGCTGGTATTTCTCCAGAGCGGGTGTCCGCCGCCCGCCGGATCGTTGTTGGTGAGCGACAGATCGAGCCGGCCATCACGATCGAAATCCACGAAGCGGACCCCGTGCGTCGCGTCACGCTCGAGGAGCGCGTCCGGCAGGGCCTCGACGAACCGCGAGACGGTGTTGAGGAAAAACGCGTCACGGTACAGCGGCTGTCCGGCGATGAAGTTGCCGACATACAGCTCCGGCCGGCCGTCGTTGTCGACGTCGCCCCACGCCGACGTCACACCGTGGCCGCGCAGATCGATGCCGCGATCTTGCGCCACGTCAACAAAGGCCGCGCCGCCGTCGTTACGATACAGCGCGCTCGGACCGTAGTTCGCCACGAACAAATCGAAGTCGCCGTCCAGGTCGAAGTCGGCGAGGCTGGCGCCGACGCCGCCATCTTCTTTTGGCCGGGGCGTGCCCGCCACGCCAAGCGCCGGTGCGACATCCTCGAAGCGTCCCCGGTGCTGCCGGAACAATCCGTTGGCATCGCCTTCTTGGTTCGCGACGAACACGTCGAGATCACCGTCGCGATCGAAATCCCACCACACCGCGCTGACGGTCTTGCGCGTGTCACCAAGGCCGGACCCACTCGTGACGTCGACAAACCTCCCGCGATCGTTGCGGAAGAGACGATTGGGACCGTCGCGAAACGCGGCGAAGAAATCGAGATCGCCGTCACCGTCGTAATCAACCCACACCGGCTGACGGCTGGCGCCCGTCAGGGCCAAGCCAATCTCACCGGCCACATCGACGAAGCGCTTGCCATGGCCGCCGTTGCGATAAACCCTCGACGCGACCTTCGGATCGGCGAAGCCGACATACAGATCGACGTGACCATCCGCGTTGTAATCGCCCCACGCCGCCGCGCGCACCTCATGATCCGCCGAAGCGTCGGCACGTTGGCCATCCGACGCGGAGGCGGACGACAGTGCGCGGCCCCTGGTGTCCGCGAAGGCGGACCGCACCTCCACGAACGTGCCGCGATCGTTTCTGTACAACCTGCTGGGCCGGCCGCGAAAGCCGACGAAGTAATCGAGGTCGCCGTCGTTGTCGATATCGGCCCAGGCGTTGGTATTGCCGCCGGTGGCCGCGAACACTTCAGGCTGGTGGAGCGTGAA
>JBBDYI010000364.1:0-5070 GCA_040901705.1 Pirellulales bacterium
CCCCGCCCCCTGCCCCCCGACCCCCGACACTCGATCATTTTTCGCATTGAACACGACTCGATGGGCGACGTCCAAGTGCCCGCCAAGGCTTATTACGGCGCTCAAACCCAGCGAGCCGTCGAAAACTTCCCAATTTCCGGCTGGCCGCTGTCGTCGGAACTGATTCGTGCCTTGGGCATGGTCAAGTTCGCCGCCGCCATCGCCAATCGCGACCTGGGCAAGCTGACCGGCACCGGAAAGAAACCGCTCACCAAACAACAAGTCGAATTTCTGCTCGCCGCATGCCACGAAGTCGCCGAAGGCAAGCTCGACGATCAGTTTCCCATCGACGTGTTTCAAACCGGCTCCGGCACGTCGAGCAACATGAACGCCAACGAAGTGATCGCCAACCGGGCGATCGAACTGGCCGGCGGCGACCGCTTCGCCACGGACAAGCTGATCCATCCCAACGATCACGTCAATATGGGGCAGAGCACGAACGATATGTTCCCGACGGCGATTCACGTCGCCGTGGCGGTGGCGATCAAGGTGCATCTCGTGCCGGCTCTCAAGGCGATGCAAGCCGACCTGGCGAAAAAAGCGGCGGCGTGGGACAAAATCATCAAGATCGGCCGCACGCACTTGGCCGACGCCACGCCGCTGCGGTTGGGGCAAGAGTTCGGCGGATTCGCTCGGCAGTTGGAACTGTCGGTCGGTCGGGCAGAGGCCGCGCTCGGCGCGGTGCTCGAACTTCCCGCCGGCGGAACCGCGGTCGGCTCGGGCATCAACACGCATCCTGAGTTCGGCTCGCGAGTGGCTGCATCCTTAGCCCATCAGACCGGCATCGAATTCGCCGAGGCGGCAAATCACTTCGAAGCCAACGCCCAGCGCGACGCCCTGGTCGAATGCCACGGCCAGTTGCGCGCCATCGCCACGACGCTGTTCAACGTCGCGAACAACCTCCGCTGGCTGGGCAGCGGACCGCGGTGCGGGTTTTACGAAATCTCGATTCCCGACCGCCAGCCCGGCAGTTCGATCATGCCCGGCAAGGTGAATCCGGTGATGTGCGAGAGCATGATGCAAGTGGCCGCGCGGGTGATGGGCAACGATCAGACCGTGGCGATGAGCGGCGCGACCGGCGGACAGTTCCAACTCAACATCATGATGCCGGTGATGGGCCACGCCACGCTGGAAAGCAGTCGCTTGCTCGCCAGCAGTTGCCGGGCGTTCGTCGAGTTCTGTCTCGATGGCATGCAGGCCAACGAGGATACGTGCGAAGCGAGCGTCGAGAAGAGCCTGTCGATGGTGACCAGCCTCAACCCGCTGATCGGCTACGAACAGGCGGCGGCGCTGGCCAAAGAAGCGTTCAAGACCGGCAAGACGATTCGCGAGCTTTGCCGCGAAAAGAAGATATTGCCGGAAGAGCAGCTCATTCCCGCGCTCGATCCGTGGAGCATGACGGAGCCGCAAGCGTAGCCGGCGGTTCGTATGTTTGGGAAACCGCGTCACGCCGCGAATCCGGTGAAATCTGCGCTGTTGAGTGGATTTGCGCCCTCTTGTGCTTGTAGAATGCAGGTATCGAACCTTCCCTGATGAGGGCGCAAGATCATGTCCGCTGCCGACACGACTACTTCTACCTCGCCGTCGCTGTCCATGGTGTTTGGATCGCAGGGGCGGCTGTTGACGGCGGCTGACTTGGCGGCCCTACCGGTCGCATTGCCTTCGGGGCCGGTGGACTATGAGTTGAACAACGGGAGACTCGTCATCATGTCGCCACCGGGACGCCGCCACGGTTCTTCTCAGGCGCGGACGGCGGGTCAGCTCTTGATTCATGGAGAGCAACCTGGTCACGGCGAAGTTTTTACGGACGTGGGCGTCGTGCTGTGGCGAAATCCAGACCGTGTCGTCAGTCCGGACGTAGCCTTCATCGTTCGGTCGCGGCTTCCGGCGCGGGAATCGCCCGAAGGCTACCTGGAGACGATTCCCGATCTCGTCGTCGAGATTCGCAGCAAGAACGATTCGCCGGCGGACTTGGAGCTAAAGGCGGAGGACTATCTCCGCGCCGGTGTGCGCCTGGTGTGGATCGTCGATTGCGACGCGCGTACGGTGACGGTTCGTCGCGCGGGCGCGGAAACGCAGACGCTTGGCGATGGCGACTTGCTGCGAGTCGAGGGCGTGATTCCGGGAATGGAAACGCCGGTGGCGAGTTTGTTTGCCGCGTGAACGGCAGCGTGGCGGCGAACGCTTTGGTGGGCCGCGCTTCGTTCGGCCCACTCTACGGTTGGACCGCTCTACGGTTTTGAGAGTTGGCTGGCCTTCAGGCGTTCGATGTAACGCTCCGTGTCGTCGATCGCGCCTTGCCCTGGCTTGTAGGCGAATCGATCCGGCGGGATCGCGGCGCCGATTTGGACTTCATAGAACTCGAGCGTGACGATCGTTTTGGATTTGGCGGGCACGGCTACTCCGCCCGCCGCCGGTGCGCTCTGCGATGCGTCTCTCGGCAGCGTGCGGGTGTAGTCGAAGCGATAGGGAAACAGATCGTCGCGGCCGAGGTAGATCACGACGCCGTCGGGCAAGTGCGGCGGAAGGCGGGCGGGGTCGATCTTGCCGCCCTCTGCGACTCGCTTCTTTTCATCGTCCGGCAACAACGCCAAGAGCTTTTCGCTCCGCCACGTTCCGTTGACGATCAGCACGTCGAGATCGCCGAGTCGACCGCTTTCGGCGGGGGCGAACCGGCAGTATTGCCGCAGTCCGTCGACCATCCACGGCAGACCGCCCAAGCCCATCGCAACGCCGGAGAAACCGCCCGGCCGCGTGCTGGCATCGCTGCGCAAGGCGTCGATCACGCGGTCGACATCGACGCGGCGGAGCGTGCGCAGACCGTCGGCCGCGTTGAACGTCCATAGCGTTTCGCCATTGCAGACTTGCAGCAACTCGGTCGCCGCCTTGTCGGTTCGCATCCGCATTTCGAGCCGCAGCCGAGTGGTGACGCCCGAACCTTGCTGGACGTAGCTGCCGGAACCGATCAATTCGCGGTCGAACAGATCGACGCGCTGGCGCACTTTGGCCTCGATGCCGCCGGTCGCGTTCAATTGGCTCACGGCGCGGCGCAGCAGGGCGTCGGAATCGGGAATGACGACGTCGCCGGATGGGACGGCGTCGCCGGATGGCGTTTCGCCTTTCGCTTCAATTGGCGCGTCGGTCGCCGTCGCGTTCGCGGATGTCGTTAGGGTCACTGCCGCCCGGTCGTCGCTGGGGCCTTCGCCCACATGGTCGGCATTTCGGCCCCGATTTGCCGCAGTCCAACCGACCGCCGCGGCGGCGAAAACCAGCAGCGCGAAGATAGGCAGCCTGGTCTTCATTTGTCGGTTTTGCGGGTTTGTCCAAAGAATCGGGTTATATCGCGCCGAGTTTACCTCAAAGAGGCACGCGAACGGCCGGCCGGATAGGGCGCGCACCCGCTCCCCTATGCCGGTTTCGCCGGATGCCGAACGTCGTATGCGGAAGTCCCAACGCGGACGGATTCTACGGGGTTCGGAAAGTCGGGTCCACGCCGCTTTCGCAAGCGGCGTTTGGCCGGGCGGCGAAGCGCGACTTCGACAACGTTGGATTGAGAGCCTATCCCAGAATTGTAGGAGGCGAATCCTTTCGCCGATCGGACTGGCTAGCGGTTCTGGCTAGCGGTTCCGTCGGCGAAAGGATTCGCCTCCTACAGTGACGGAATCGGACAGGCGCTAAGTAGGTCAGCACGCGTCGCTAGGAGGGAGCGCGTCGCTTGAAATACCTCTTGGGGAACCGTCGGGCCGCTGGCTCGAAAGTGGGCCCAGCGTGTTTTCGAACTTTGGGGGGATAACGATGAAACACCGGATGGCAGGGATGATCGTCTTGTTAGCCGTCGTGAGTAGCACGGTCGGCTGCTTCAGATTACCGGGAGGGAAGCACAATCTTCCTCCGGCGCAAATGCTCATGGAGCCAGGCCCCGGCGTCGGCGGTCCCGGACCGGGCGTGATGGGCGGCCAAAGCAGCATGATGCTCGGCGGACCGGGCGGCGGCGGCTACGCCGGCCCCGGCTGCTACGGAGGCGATGGCGGCGGAATGTACGATCCGGCCATGATGATGGCGATGACGCCGCGCAGCTCGCAGGTCTATTTCGTCGGACCCGACGGAACGCAAGTCAACTGGGACATCGGCGGTGGCGGCGGCTTCGAGTCGGAACCGCTCGTCGCGCCGGGCCGGCAGAACTTCCCGCAAGGGGCAATTTATCGCCTCAAGCTGAGCAAGATTCCTGGTCGCCAAGGCGTGGAATTGTATCCGACGGTGGAAGTCGCCCCGGCGAACCCGCGCACGGAAGCATTCCTGGCGCACAACCCGATTCCGATCGAGTTCTCCGAAGAAGATTTCGACCAGGTCGCCACGAGCAACTTCGTGACCAAGGTAATTTACGTTCCGGACGCCGAGTTCCAGGAACTGGCCATGGCCGGCGTGCAAACGCTGGTTAGCTCGCGGCTCGATCCAGGCGCCGATCCGATCGCCGAAGCCGATCGCCGCGGTTCGATCCTGGCCATCGTCCGCTTGGGCAACATCGACCTCGAAACGCCCGACGGCCAAGGCGCGGAAGTCATGGACGGTCTGATCCAGCCAGCCGGTTACACCACCGGTGCGCTGGGCGGCCCGACCTATGGTGGACCGGGCTATGGTGGTGCGCCGATGGCGATGAATTATGGCTACGGCGGTCCGATGCCGATGGGCCCGGGCGCTCCGCCGATCGCCGGCGTGACGGTGAATGACTGGGGCATGCCGATGACCGGCACGCCGATCGGATTGCCCGGTCCGCCGCACATCCCGCTCGGAAATCAGGCCGGCTTGAGGACTCACCAGATCACGAACCGCACGCACATGTCGATTCCCGATCCGGTCAGCAAGATCGACATCAAGGTCAAGCAGAACGGCATGAGCTATCCGAAACCGCCGAGCCACGTGCGGATCAACGAACGGAGCTATGCACCGGGAATGAACTTCCCCAATCCGTTCGCCAACAAGCTGCAACAGGCTCCTTAGAAGTAACACGTAAGTCGCCACGAGCGGCCCCCC
>JBBDYI010000364.1:5080-11748 GCA_040901705.1 Pirellulales bacterium
ACGCCGGCCGGCCGCCAAGGCGAAACGCGGGAGCCAGGAGTCAGGAGACAGGAGATTTCGAGAACGAGGCGGATACGAGAATCAACTCCTGCCTCCTGAATAATGTCTCCCTTCCCCAATCCCCGACCCCTAACCCCCGTTCACCCGATCCACCGCAATGACTTTCCCGTTTCCCACTCCGACGTTTTCGCTTGCGATGCGACGGATCCGAGTTGCCCGCGTGACGGTGCTGATCGCACTGGCCTGCTTGGCGGTAGACACCCTGCCCGCCCAGCAGCCGCAAGTGCACTACGATCATGCCGGCACGATGTCACCGGGAGCGATTGGCCGAGGGCGACTTCGGCGGGGAGGTCCATTGCGTGGGTATGTCCAGCCGGTGGAAATCAAGGCTCCGCAAGGGGCCTTGATTTCCCTGGCTATGGACGGACAGTTCGACGGCGGCGACGGCTCGCCGCGGCTGGTGGGCATGTACGTTTCGCCGGTCTACCGGTTGAAGATCACGAACATTCCGCTCCACCCCGGGCAGGAAGTCTTTCCGACCGTCGAAGTGATCGACCGCCTCTACGCACCACGCGGCAAAGAGACGCGGTTCCCGATACCGGTCGACCTGACGCAGGAAGAACTCGAAATGGCGCTGGCCGGCAAGTTCGTCACCCGCGTGATTTACGTCGAAGACACCGACACGGCGATACCGGTCGCCGAAGACCCGGACGAGCAGCACTGGCTGGAAGTCCGCGGCAGCGACGACGTGTTGGCCGAAGCGGACAAACTCGGCCGGCCGGTGGCGATTTTACGACTCGGCGGCCGCTTGCCGGGTGCGGATGGCCCGAATCAAGAGTTCCTGTTCGGCTCGCCGCCGTGGATGCCGCTCTCCCCGCCACCGGAGATCGTCGAAACGGCCGCCAACGTGAACGTGTTGCCGCAACGGCGTTAGCGCCGAATTGGGAAAAAGTATCCCGGGGCAAGGAGTAAGGAATGCGAAACGACCACCGCAAACCTCCAATCTCCTGACTCCTGACTCCTGCCCCCGCGATCTCCAACGATCCCAAACTCCCGTCCACCGCGGCGCGCACCATGAACACCCACGACACAACGCCGCTCGACTGGCCGCGGTGGTTCCGCTTCATCGTGGTGGCCCTTTCGACGATCGCGCTGAGCGCATGCCGCAGCAACGCGCCGTGCGATCCTTCGCCGGTCGCCGCGCCGCAGAATTATCAGACGATGCCGCCGCAGGCGTACGCCGGCCAATATGCCGATCCCTACGCCGCGGGCAATTATGGCGGTGCGGGTTATTACGGCGACGACGGCGCCTACGCCGATGGCGAATATGGCTGTTCCGATTGCGTCGCTGCCGATGGTTGCCAGCCCGGCTTCACTCCGCCGGGCATTGCGGGACCGTGGCCGCGGAGCGAATATCTGTGCGACGGCGGCGACCGCCTGCCGAGCGTGAAGGTCGGCAGCGATTGGCGCGTGCATGGCCTTGATGGCGAAGACACGATCGTTCACTACGACACGATTGGCGGCGGCACGCAGGTCGAAGCCGCCAACAAAGTTTGCATGTACGCTCCGCGGTTCGGCGCGGTCCGCCAGGTGACCAATTTCGATCAGTTCGCCAACATCGAGCAACCCGGCCGAGTCCATTTGCCGGTCGAAGCCGGCGCGGCGGTCGAGTTGGTTCCGCCAAGCACGACGTTGCAGCAGGACGTGCCGGTGGCGGACGTGGCGGTCAAGCAGCTGACCACCATTCGCGATCAAGACCCGCTGGCCATCGCCATCCGCGACATCAAGGCCTCGGAATTCGCCAAGGGCTTCCTGGCGTTCGAAGATTTCCAGATCATCCGCTGGGGTCAGTTCGACAACAGCGAAAAGGCGCGGCTCGCCGAGCGGGTCGACGCGGCCGTCGCCTGGACCGCCGACGTCGCCGTGCAAGTGGTCATCGATGGCCACGAAGCGCAAGTGGTCAACGGCGATCAAAAGGCCCAAGCCACGTTCCAAGTCGACGCCCCGGCCAAGGGCAAGCTCCGGGTGGTCAAGGTCGCCTCGGCATGCGACGCCAAGCCGGGCGAAACGGTCGACTTCACGATCCGCTTCGACAACGTCGGCGAATCCGACATCGGTAACGTCACGGTTGTCGACAATCTCATCACGCGGCTCGAGTTCGTGCCCGGCAGCAACCAGTCGAATCTCGCGGCCGACTTCTTCACTCAGCCGAACGACCTCGGCTCGGTCGTGGTCCGCTGGGAAATCAAGGAGCCGATCAAACCCGGCCACGGCGGCATCGTGCGGTTCAAGTGCAAGGTGCGGTAGGGCGGGCGCCTTTTGTCAGATCGGCAACACGCGGACGCGGCTCCTGCTCTCGTCCACCACGACGAGCGCTCCCGAGGCCAAGTCACCTTCGTGTTGTCGGATTGCGGCGATCACGACGTCTCCGATGCCATCGGGCAAAACGTCGTCGCTACGGACCTGCAAGACGCTTGGCCCGCGAGCGCGCGTAAGCGCAAGCGCCGTTCCGAAATCCAAGTCGTGCGTAAATACGACGCAGCCATTCGCCGCCGTCCATGCGAGTAGCTCTCGGTCGGATGCACGCGGATCTCCAACCGTTGACCAATGAACGGCGGACCAACCGGCTGCTTGCAAATGCGCCGCCCAGACGGGCGAAAGGTTCATGTCGATCAGAAACTTGACGCTCATTGATTCGGCAGCGCCACTTCACGCTCTTCGACGCGCCAAGCCGCGTAGGCCAACGCGGCCGCGATATCCTCGCCCTCCAAATACGGATATGCCGCGAGAATTTCTTCGCGGCTGCGGCCGGACGCCAACAGTCCGATGATTGTGCCAACCGTCACCCGCAGACCGCGTATGGTCGGTTTGCCGCCCATGACGGACGGATCCTGCGTTATTCGCTCGAAGTCGCTCATTGATGTGCCCTCGTATGCGCGAGCCAATTGGACAGGTTACGTCGGGCGCGGACTTGCCAATCGCCGAAGAGCGGATCGCCAAGCCACGAACCGCCAACTCCATCATACTACGGCTTTGGCACGGCCGGGGCGAATGATCGCCGTGCGCGGCATTCATCAGGAAGGCTTGTTGTCGAATCGCAGTTGCAGCGGAACGACGGGAACGTCAGCGCTCCGCAGCGGCGTTGGTTTTAGATCGCTCGCGCGCGTCAGGGGTTCGAAAGATCCGACAGGCGACTTGCGAGGGCCGAACAGGACGAGTCGGGCTGTGGTGAGCAGGCCGCGGAGGGAGGAGAACGTCGCGTCGACCGCCGTCGGTTCGTGGCCGCTGTGGACCATGCAGTCGGCACAGGCGGGATTGCCGCTTTTTTGGCCGTAGTTTTTCCAGTCGGTCGTAGCGAGGAGTTCGGCGAAGGTTTCCGTGTAGCCTTCGTCGAGGAGATAGCACGGCTTTTGCCAGCCGAAGACGTTGTACGTCGGGTTGCCCCACGGCGTGCATTCCAGTGGGTAGCGGCCTTGGAGGAATTCTAGGAACAGCGGCGACTGGTTGAATCGCCACTTGCGATTGGGGTTGCCGAGGATGCGCTGGAACAGGTTCTGGGTCTTCTGCCGCTTGAGGAAGTGATCTTGGTCGGGCGCTTTGGCGTAGCTGTAGCCGGGCGAGATCATCATTCCTTCGACGCCGAAGTTTGCAAGCGTGTCGAAGAGTTCGCGGATGCGCGTTGGCTCGACGCCGTCGAACAGCGTGGTGTTTGTGGTGACGCGAAAGCCCGCGGCGACGGCGGCGCGGATGGCCGAGACGGCGATGTCGTAGATGCCGTCGCGGCAGACGGCGCGGTCGTGTTCTTCGCGAGGGCCGTCGAGATGGACGGAGAACGTGAGGTACTTAGTCGGCTTGAAGCGGGGCAGGGCTTCTTCGAGCTTGATGGCGTTCGTGCAGAGGTAAACGTATTTGCGACGGGCGACCAGGCCCTCGACGATGGCTTCGATGTCCGGATGCAACAGCGGTTCGCCGCCGGGGATCGAGACGATCGGCGCGCCGCACTGGTCGACCGCGCGGAAGCATTGCTGCGGCGTAAGCTGGCGGCGGAGGATTTCGACGGGGTGCTGAATCTTGCCGCAGCCCGCGCAGGCGAGATTACAACGCAGCAGCGGCTCGAGCATCAGCACGATCGGATAGCGCTGGCGGCGACGCAGCTTTTGGGCCAGCACGTAGCGGGCCACAGTCAAGGCTTGTGAAATCGGTACGCCCATGGGCAGGAGCGGGGGCTGGAGGTTAGGGACTGGGGACTGGGATTAGTGGGCAGTGGGCAGTGGGCGAGGTGGCGCGGTTAATCTTCGTCAGCGTAGATGGTTAGCGGCTGCGTGTCTGTTGTTGGACGCGGTTCTTCATCGTTGAGTAGGGCGGTTGCGTCGTGGCCTTGGCGGAGGTCGGCACCGATGGCGGCTGCCCATTGGGCTAGGGCTTGGAGCGGGAAGTAGATCGGGTAGAGATGATAGCGGAGGTAGAATACGAGCGGGAAGCCGGTGCCGGTGAATTCGGCTTCGTCCCAGGCTCCATCGGAGTTTTGGTGGGCGAGCAAATAGCGGACGCCGCGGGCCGTGGCCGGATGGCGATACAGCCCGGCGGCCAGCAGGCCCATCACCGCCCATGCGGTTTGCGAGGCGGTCGCCGGACCGATGCCGCGGCGCGTGGGATCGGCATAGCTGTCGGGCGATTCGCCCCAGCCGCCGCCAGGTTGCTGCGTGGCGAGGAGCCAGTTTGCGCCGGCGACAACGGCGGGATCGTCGTGTGCAATGCCGATGGCCGCGAGACCGACGAGCGTTTGCCACGTGCCGTAAACGTAATTCACGCCCCAGCGGCCGAACCAACTGCCGTCGGGTTCTTGCGTGCGGTGGATATATTCCACGGCGCGATCGACGGCGGGATCGCCGACACGCCGGCCGAGCCGAGAAAGCGCTTCGAGCACGCGGGCCGTCAGGTCCGGCGAGCTGGGATCGATCATCGCGTTGTGATCGGCGAACGGCACGTGGCAGAGCAATTCCATGTCGTTGTCGCGGTCGAACGCGCCCCAGCCGCCGTCACGGTTCTGCATGGCGAGCATCCAGGCCGCGCCGCGCTCGGTGGCGGCGGCAACGCGGTCGACCAAAGCGGCGCGATGGCGGGCCGCCGTGATGTCGCGTGCCCGACCGGCGTCGACGACGCTCAGGCCCGGCGGCAGCACGTCGCCTGCCGCGTCGGCGGGCATGTCGGCCGGTGGCGGCAGCGGATTGAGGGCCATCAGCACCATCGCCGTATCGTCGACGTCGGGATAAAAAGCGTTGGCGTGTTCGAAGAACCATCCGCCGGGTTCGGTGCGGACCGTTTTCGCCCAATCGCCGTGGGCGGTGACCTCTTTGCCGAGCAACCACTCGGCGGCGGCGAGCATCGAATCGTGCTGCGGCTCCAAACCGCTTTCGGCCAACGCACGCATGGAGATGGCGGTGTCCCAGACGGGCGATTTGCACGGTTGCAGCCGCGTGCTTTCCGCGCCGTCGAGAGTGAGCGCGTCGAGTTGGTCGAGGTTGTAGCAAACTTCGGGGCTGTCGTCGTCGTAGCCCAGGCCTTTGAGCGCGATCGCCGTCCAGATGATCGGCGGGAAGATCGCGCCGAGACCGTCCGATCGTTCGCAGCGATCGAGCATCCAGCGACGAGCGGCATCGACGGCCCGACGGCGCAGCGGCGTGATGCCGAACCGCTCGGCGGCTTTGATGGTGCGATCGACGCCGCGGAAAAAGCTCGCCCAACTCAATCGGCCGGATGATGTTTTGCCGGGGCACGAGAGCGCGGGCCAATCGGCGGGATCGCAGAGAAACAGTTCGCGGATACCTTGGCTGGGGTCGAGCTGTCGCACGGGCCGCTTCGCCCAGACGATCGACAGTGGCACGAAGATCGTCCGCGACCAAGCACTGATGCGGTAGATGTTGACCGGCGTCCACGCGGGCAGCAGGACGAACTCCGGCGGCACCGCGGGGCAAAGCTCGTAGGGAATCTGGCCGAGCAGTGCAAGGTAATATCGCGTGAAGCTGTTCACGGCGTCGGCCCCGCCGTGCCGCAAGATCGCCGCACGGGCCCGCTGCATGTATTCGACGTGCGGCGGATGGCCGGTCAGCTTGAGCGCGAAATAGGCCTTCACGCTGGCGCTGATATCGACCGACGCTCCCGGATATTGCCCCCAGCCGCCGGTGGCCAGTTGCGTTTCGACCAATCGCTGGGCGACGCGACCGGCGACGGCCGATCGCTCGCGACCGAGAAACGCCAGCAACAGCAGGTACTCGCTTTGCAGGATCGAATCGCCTTCGAGTTCGCCTTCCCAATAGCCGTCGGCGTGCTGCCGCTCGAGCAGCCAGTGTCGCGTTCGCAGAATGGCGCGGCGAAGCGGCGCGGCGAAACGGCGAGCCGTCGAAGTGGGTTCGAGAACGTCGGGAGATACGACTTCGAGGCCGTCCATCGGAACGACCCGCACGTGAGAGTTCGACATACGGCATCCATCGCGGTCGTCGGGGCATCTGACACGGGACATCCTGCGAGCAAGAGCCTCGCTGCTCATGCACAACAGCAGCGTATGCCATCGAGCGCAGGGCGACAAGTGCGGGGCGTCGACGCAAGAGTCCACATGAACCGCAAAGCGGCTGTGTTTGATTTCAAGGGGGTGGTTGGTGGTTATTGGG
>JBBDYI010000365.1:0-5932 GCA_040901705.1 Pirellulales bacterium
TTTCATCTTGCAAGATCATCCAAGCTTCTCCTGACGCACCAACAGGCTGCTAGGGGTGGTCGCGGAGCTCGGGAAACATGTCCTCGCTCAGGTCTTGTCGGCGGACGAGCGTTCTTAGTCGGGCGAGGAAGTCGAACTTGAAGTTGGCGACTTGCTGCTCGCTGATGTCGAGCGCCGTGGCCGCGTCTTTGTTGGCCATGCCGCGGACGATCAGCAGTTCCAGGCATTTGAGCTTTGTCCAATCGCCGCGCTCGCGCCAGCGGGCGACTTCTTCGGCCAAGAGCCGGGCGATGACGTCGGACTCGATCTTGCGGCGTTCACCGCTTTGGGCGATGGCACTGGCGCGACGCTGGCGGTCGGGCGGATCCCACTGGCTTTGGGAATCGCCGCCGGCGGCCAGGGGAAGCGTCGGGCGGCGGCCTTCGCGGCGGAGGAAGTCGGTCAGCTTGTGGGCCGCGATGCTGAACAGATACGTCTCGAGCGGGCGGGAGTCGTCGTAGTTGACCACGCTGCTCAAGAAGCCGACGAAGGTTTCCTGGACGACATCTTCGCTTTCGGCGCGGCGACGGAGGCGGCTTTCGACGTAGGCCAGCAGGCGGCCTTCGTAGCGCGCGATCAACTCGTTCCACGCAGCTTCGTCGCCGGTGCGGATGCGGTCGATCAGTAGTAGGTCGCCGTCGGACACGGAAAGCAGGGGGTCGGGGATCGGGGGGCAGGGATCGGGGTGAACGCTGGGGCGTTCGTAATTGGCGGTGTTATCAGATTAACATGGGTGGTGGTTTGTGAGGAGGCGCGCGGGAGTTGATCGCATGACTGGCTTAGATGATCGCCAGCAGGCCGCCGAATAGCACTTCCTCGGAAATGGCGAAGGCCGCGAGGGCGACGACGCTGAAGGCCAGGCCGACGAGCAGCAGGCCGGCCCCGACTTGTAGCCGGCGCGAAAACTGGCCGTAGGTCGCGTCGTCGACCTTGAAATAGGCGAATACGACGACGAGCATTCCAAGGGCCAGCGCCGCGGCGAGCGACGTGTAGAGGAGCCGCGCATCGATCAAGTCGGCGTGGCGGCGGACGAGCAGCGATTCGCGCAGCGTCGGCGGGATATCGAGCAGCGCGTAAACCTTGTGCCGACTACGCGGACCGTCGCGGTCCGTGTAGATGTGCCGCGACTCGACGTAGGAATCCGAGATGAACGACTCCGCCGCCTCGCCGTCGAGCGATGGGACGGGCCAGCGACCGCCGATCTCCGTAATCGCGTAGGAGCGAACGGCCGACGGAATGTGCCACATGCGGATTTCCAGCCAGCATTGTTCGACGTCCCAGCCCTGGGCGGAGACGACGACGCGATAGCGGCCGTCGGGCTGCTTGCCGCTGGCGAGTTTCAGCCAGGTTGGCGGCGAGTCGGAGTGAGAATCGTCGGACGCGATCGCCGCACGGTCGCCTGGGGCGCTCAGGAATTCTTCGGCGACCGAATCGCCGACGGGCGGAAACTCCGGCTGGCGAGCCACGACTGGACCGACCTCCTCCGCCGGCTCCGGAGCGCGAATGACGCTCGGCGCGGCCGCCGCCGCATTTTGCACCGCCGCCCCCATTTGTTGACGTTGAATCGTCGCCGCAACCTGGCGATCTCGCTGTAACCGCACCGCGCCCTTTTGTTCCACGGTCCTGTACCGCCATATGCCGACGACAGCCACGCCGACCACGATCGCAACCACGCCGCTAGAGCGAAACTGGTTCTGCTTCACCAACAGCGCCACGAATCCGGCGATGGCGGCGACCGCGATAATGGCGAAGAAAGACATCAATCGAACTCAACGCTACGGTTCCCAATTCTTAACGCGACTCGTTGCCGACGGCATGGCACGCTCAAAAAACGATGCCGCCCAACTGCCACTCTTCGTCGAAAAAAATCGCGACGGAGATGAAACCGGCGACGACAACGACGAGCATCAGCACGCCGGCGGCGACGCGCAATTTCCAGGTGTAATAGCCGAGGGTCTCGGTGTCGATGCGGAAGTATGCGTAGAGGATGCCGAGGAGAGCGACGATCAGGCCGCCGAATATGCCGGCGAAGATCGTGCGATTTTTGGCAAGCAACTCGGCCTGCCAGGCGTCGACGGCGGCGAGGGTGTGGTCGGAGAATTCGAGCCGCGTGTAGAGCGTCATCATCTCGCCGACGGAGAAGTCGCCGCGTTCTAGGTAATGTTCGGCGATGATTTGGTTGTGTAGGTCGTCCGGCAATCGCAGATTCGGCCAGCGGTTTCGATATCCGCTGCCGTGGCGAGAGCCGTAGTTGCGGGCTTCCTGGTCGACGGCGGGACGCAGATTGTGCCAACAGTCATTGAACTGGCGGTACGGCCCCGACTTGACGACCGCGAAGTAGGTTCCGTCGGCCGTGATGCCGCCGCCCGCTTTGGCCCACTCGGGCAGCGAGTTTTTGTCGCCCGTGGTCAGTTTCGCGCCGGCCAGATCGACGGTTGTGGGCACGTCGTTCTCAGGCGGCGGGGCGGCGAGTGTGGCGGGTGGCGGGGCAATTGTTTCGATTGCCGCACCGGTTTCGGCGGTTGGCGGCGTCGCTGCTGCGTCGGGCGCTGCCGGCGGCGAAACTTGCTCCGCGCCTTTGACGTGGGCTGCATCGATGGGGACGGGAATCGGTTGGGCGTCGCTCGATTCGAAGATCGGCACCGGAACCGCCCTTGAGAGTTGCGGCGAATCGCGGCGCATCGTAGCCGTTGGCACGAGGAACAGAGCGACGAGCAATCCGACGCCTAGCAAGGCGGAGCCGGTCATCCGCGTGCGCGGATTGATGAGCAGCAGAATCTCGCCGACGAGCAAGCCGATGCCGACAGGGATTGCGAAGAGCCAAACGACCGGCGAATCCGGCGTCGCGCCGCGTTGCACTCGAATTTGCTGGCCATTGGCGTTGGTGACAATGGCCGTGCCGCCGCCGCTGTCGAAGCTGGCCAGCAGCCACACGAGCGGCACGAGGACCGCCAGACCGAGCGTGCCGCCGAGAATCCATAGTCCGGCTGTGCGCGTTTCCGCCCTAGCCACCAGCGCCGCGCCGAGGATCAGCGCGCCGACGAACGCGATTCCGATCAGAAGGACGAAGACGATGGCGACCATTTCTGTATCCGAGTTTGCGTTCACGAACTTCTTGTCGATTGAATTACGCCAGGCGTGCGACGGCGACGACGGTTCCCACCACGGCTCCGCTGCCGAGCAGCCACGTTCCGAGGCGGTACGTCCGCGGTCGGCCGATGCAAACGAGTCCGCCGATCAACCAGAGCACGAGAATCACACCGATGGTGGATGCATCGATGAATTCGCGGTCGCTGATGAAGTCGATCATGCGGTGGTCTCCGCCAGCGACGGTTTTGGCTTGTCGGTTTGCTCGTCGACCGGGGCGGCGATTTGGGCGACTAGCGAGATGCCGATGGCGACGACCACGCCCCAGGGCTGCGGATAGAGCCAGAACATGCTCAGCACATAGGCCCACGCGCCCATCATCAACGCCGTCCAGAGCACGAGCCGTCGGCGTCGCGTGCCGTCGGCCTGTCGCCACCACGGCGGGACGAGGAACAGGAACGCGAAGTAGGCGGCGTGCGACCAGACGCCCGGATTGCCGACCGCGTCGAACAAATGTCGATTGAACGGCTTCATCGGGCCGATTTCGTTAGGCGTGGGGAGAATGGCGTTGCTGAACGGCATCGACAGGGCGAAGCCGGCTGCGAGCAGCCAGGCGAACATGCCCAGGCACATGCCGAGGACGAGCATCGTGCTGCGGCGGGCAACGGTCTCGCCGCGGCGGCCTTCCCATATTCTCGCCGGGACGATGACCATCCAAGCGCCGAGCGTGGTGACCATCGCCATCCACAAATACTGCGCGGCCTCGGAGCCGTTCCAGCCGATGACGAGGTTCGCCACGACAGAATACGCCAACGAAAACAGCGCGGCGAGCAGCATCGCGCCGGTGGCTTCGGTGAACTTCGTGCGGAACGATTTCGGCAGCGCGTTGGCGGCGACTCGGCGGCGGCGGTGCAGGCGCTCGCGGCGGGTGAGGCTTTCGGCCGTCGGCGGATTGGCGTGCGGATCGTCGTTGGCAGTCGCGGGCGTTGCGATTGGCGTGGCGGGATGGGCCGCGTGCTGGCCGGCGGCTTGTCGAGCGTATGGTGGCGGTCCGTGGAGTGGCGGGCTATGCGGCGGACGGTCCGGGATTGGATCCGGGCCGACGACCAACGCACGGATGACCCAATACACGCCGTAGACGGGCAGCAAGCAAAGCGCGGCAATGACAAAGTACGGCGCGGTGGATATGCCGCCGACAATCGCCGCGATGATGATCAGTGTCTTGACCTTCGGCGGCAGGTTGACCTGTTCCCAGTTGTATCGCAAGCGGCGGCAGCCCTCGAAGACGGCGCGAGCGAGCGGCTCGCGAAACGGATTGTCGGCCGCGTAGCCCGAAGCGCCCGTGGCGGCGCGAGCAACCGGCGGCGAGTCTGACGAGTTGGCCGACTCGGCCCGTTGCGGTTGAGCGGAGGGTGCCTGCGCCGAGGGCGTGGCATATGGAATCGACGCACCGGCCAGCGAGGGGCGTTCCGACGGCGGCAGCGAACTGACCATCGTCGGCGCGTAGCGATCGACCGGCATGGCGGCGGCGAGTAGTTCGCGCATTTCGCCGACGGTGCGGATGCGTTGTTCGGGATTCTTGGCCAACGTGCGAGCGACGACTGTGCGAAACGGCTCGGCCAGCTTGTCCAGCTTCGGCTCGGCCGTTAGATGTTTCATCAGCACCTCGCCGACGCTTTCGCCGTCGAACGGCACGTGGCCGGTGAGCATTTCGTAAAGCATCACGCCGAGGGCGTAGATGTCGATCTCTTTGCCGTAGCGACCGTTGGCAATTTCCGGCGCCATGTAGTGAACCGTGCCGACGCTCTCGGTTTGTCCGCTGCGGCGGCTGCACGAGATGAACTTCGACAGGCCGTAGTCGCCGACCTTGACGATGCTTTCGTCGGAGAAGATGTTGCCCGGCTTTAAGTCGCGGTGGACGATGCCGTGGTCGTGTAGGTAACCGACGCCGGCGGTGAGGCCGTCGAACCAGTGCATGGCGTCGGCGAGCGGCATGCCGTTGGGATGACGGGCGATGGCGTCTTCGAGCGACTCGCCGGAGACGAACTCCATGATGATCCAGGTGTCTTCGTGCTCGTCTCGGCGGATGTCGAACAGCGAGAGCAGGTTCGGATGCTTGAGGTTCAAGCACTGAGTGACGCCGCGCAGCTCGATGTCGAGGTTGCGGCGGATCAGCTTGAGGGCGCATTCTTTGCCGGCGTCGGTCGTGGCGTAGTAGACCTCGCCGAAACCGCCCCAGCCGATGCCGCGCTTGATGGTATAGCCCGGCAGCGGCCGCGAACCGCTGGGGTGGGTAAACTTCGGCGACGCCGGTTTGGTGGCCGGTGAGAGTACGCCGGGTTGGCCTGCAAATGGATTCATCGTTCGCACGTCCCCTCGTTCCAGCGTAGCTGCCGATTGGGCCGTCTGTCCAGTTTGGCCGGTGGATGAATCATGAGACACGGGGGCATCGAAATACGGAGCGTTGAAACACGGAGGCACGGAGAAGATGAAAGGGGCGTCGGATCGCCGGACGAACTCTTTGTGCCTGCGTGCGGCTGATTGGAAGCTTCGCGATCGTTTGCGTGGATTGGAGTTGGATGGTTTTTCAACGCGGAGGCCGCGGAGGCTTCGCAGAGGTCGCGGAGAACGCCTTGAATTCGGGCTTTCGCAGACGACATTAGTTGATCGGATGCATTTTTTGCTCTTTGCGCCCTCTGCGAAACCTTTGCGTTCTCTGCGTAAAAAAAAAGTAGCAATTCGTTTTTGTTTGTAGCCACCAGGCAACTGACGGCACCCAAAGTGGTGGGGGGGGGGGGGGGGGGGG
>JBBDYI010000365.1:5973-11726 GCA_040901705.1 Pirellulales bacterium
CCCCCCGCGACCGTTATCCGGTGATCTCCTCGAAGCTGATGGCGAAATCGGTCCCTTGAATGCGGGCGCCGGGGCCGACGACCTGGCGTTGCTCGCGGCGTTGGCCACCGGCGTTCAATACGGTGTTCGTGCGGCAAATCAAATTCTTGCCTTCGTGGAACAGAATCACCTCGTCGGGCCAATCGCGGCAAACGACGTGGCTGGTCGGCCGCGGCGAAAAGACGCAGGTTTGGGCCATCAGCACGACGCCGTCGACCTTGGGCCGCGGGCGATGCTGGCTGACAAAGTCGAGCACGGCCGTTGCTGAGAGCGGATGTGGCCGGCGAAACCGCAGCCGCACACCGCCGCCAAGTTCGATTTCGCCGCCGTCGATGAGCGGGGCGGGACCGTCGAGCAGGCGACCATCGAGACGCGTCGCTTGCAGCGGCACAAGCGTGTAGCTTTCGCCGTCGCGACGCACCACCGCGTGCCGACGCGAAAGATCGGCGAGAATCGGCACGTCGGCCGATCCCGTGGGGTCCGGCTGGCCGAGAATCACCTGATCGCCGAGGCAAATCAGGTATCCGCCCACCGCATCGACCCAGGCGACGAGCCGGCGGCCGGGCTGGGAGTTGGGGACTGGGGACCGGGTGCCGGAGCTTCTCACACTGGGGTTCGGCAAAGGCGTTTTGTCGTTCACGGGGGGCCGTTTGGTGCTGCCTGGTTCGACTGCGGCAAGTCGCTCTCGCGAGCACCGCGCCGCAGGATTCTCCGGGGCGATGGCCAGCAGCCGATCGCACGCCTTGGCGGCTGCCGGCCAATCGCCGCCGTCGACAGCCTGGTCGAACCGCGCCGCAATGGCCCGGCTTTCGCCTAGCTGTACCCTACACTGATTCAGGCGGTTTTCCAACGAGTGGAGATCGGGCCGCAGCCGGGCCGCGGTGGACAGTTCGGCCTCGGCGGCGGCAAAGTCGCCTTGCCGCATTAGCCTTCCCGCCGCGGCGAACCGCTTGGCGACTTGTTCGAGCAACCGCGTGGCCGCGGTGTCGCATTGCCGTCGACGCAATCGTTCGAGGCACGCCAGCGCCGCCGTGGCGTCGTCGGCCGAGATATATTGCTCGGCTTCCGCGAGGGCCGATGCGACCAACCGCCGGCGTAGCTCGGTAAGCGCCGCCGTTTCGCCGGATAGCACGAGCGCCGCCTCGAGGTCGCGCCAGCCCGCCAATGTGTCGTCGTGGCAAGCATGGATTTGGCCGCGTTCGACCAGGGCCGACGCCACGGCGAGTGCAAGCTGCTTGGCTGGAAAATACGTCGACAAGTCTTCCTCGACGAGCAACCGGCCGGCTTCGTCGAGCTGCCCGGCCGCAAACGCCGCTTCCGCCTGCCGCAGTTGCATTCGCCAAGGCTGGAACATGGCGGGATCGGGGTTCGGGGTTCGGGATTCGGGGCTTGGGGTTCCAATGGCCGCGGATTTATCACCCCGGCCCCTCGCCCCGAACCCCGAGTCCCTGATTGCCACTACTTCGCTTCCGTCGCTGCAACGTTGGCCACTTTCGCGCTCTCAGCGCTCGTTTCGCCGAAGTACTCGGCAACCTGATCGACGACATCCGTCGCCGTGGGTGCGTCGACCGGAATTTCGCCGCCCGTCGTTTCCAGTTGGGCGAGCTTCGACATCACGTCGAGCCGGGCGCTGACGTCGGCGACCAGTTCGCGGGTCCGCGACAGGTTGCTGTCGTCGAACTTGAAGCCGGCCGCGGTTTGGGCAACTTCGACCATCTTTAGCCGGGCTTCGAGGTTCTCGATATCCACGACCATCTGCGTCCGCGAAGACTGCATTTCCGCCAGCTTCTGCCGGGCGGCATCCAGACCACTACGGCGGGCGCCGAGAATCTGCTGCATGTTGTCGATCGTCGCCTTGCGCGTTTTGCAGGCCGACAGCCGCGACGAAAGATCGGACTTCACCTGGACAACCGAGTATTTCCGCCCGGCGTACTCGTACTCGTTCTTGCCGCTGGCCAGATCGGTGCGGAGTTTGACCATCTGTTGCTCGCAGCGGGCCAAGGCATTCTCGCGATTGGCCACGTCCCGTTCGAGTTGCTCGATCGACGCCTCTTCCTTGGCGACGGTGTGCATGCAGCGTTCGATTTCCTTGTCCAGGCCCGGCAGCATATTGCGGGCGCGGTCCAGTTCGAACGACACCGGCACCTGATCCTTGACGGCCTGCGAGGCCCGATTCCAGCCGGTGGACAAATAGCTCCAGGCCTCCGTGCCCATGACGATTCCCCCGACCAGCAGCACTCCGGCCGCGGTCATAAAAAACTTCTTGCACAACATGGCGACAACCCTCCGGCAAATAGCAAACGACGAAGAACGAGGTCGGCGAACCCTCAAGCCCAGCAGGCGTGCGAATGCCCGAAGTGCGTCCGTCGACGGCCCAAAACGCAAAACCGGCCACGCCGCTATCCGGCGCGCCGACAATAGACCATTCGCCGGGTTTGGGAGAATCTTGGGGAGGCGGGAAGAATTTTCCGCGTAATCCGTCGGCATCGCTGACAGAACGCACCGCCGGACCGAGAAACCGTGCCGACTTTGCGGAACTGGACGCCGGTTCGCCCATTACTCGCTCGACACGCTCCATCCCCGGCTCTGCGGCGTCCCTTGGTTCGGCGTCCCTCGGTTTGGCGTCCCTCGGTTAACAAACGAATTGCCAGGGTGGACTCGAAAACTGACGCAATGGTGTGTTCCCAACTCGGCCGGCTATGAGATTTCGCAGGATTGCCGGAAATTGAGGGACATCAGCGATCGCCTTGGTGTTCGGTACGCCACGGACTATCGAAAAACGCGGCGGAAGCCCCAAACTCGAATTCGACTTCAGTCGCCCGATCTAAATCGCGACGTAAAGTATTTATGTCAAACCACTTATGACGCAAAGGCGCTTTCATCGCGACGTTGTCAAGACTTTCGGGTATAGTTGTGGAGGTTAGAAACGGCTTCACCCAACGGCCGCGCCGGCCAAACGAGCTTGGCGCGGCGGCATCGCGTTAGCTCGGCTGCCGCCGACACGGCGAACGACGAGCAACAACTCATCTCCTTTGTGCGGTTCGCCGATCACATCGCGCCGCCGTGAGCATGTTCGAAGCTACCATCTCGGTTGGCGATTCAGCCCAGTTGCTCGCCCTCTTCGGTCCTCGCGACCAGCACCTACGCCAAATCCGCGAAGGACTTGGCGTACAGCTATTCGCGCGCAATGGCCACGTCCACATCGAGGGCGAGGAAACGGCCGTCAACCAGGCCACCGACGCCTTCGAGGAACTCAAAACGCTCATCGCCCGCAAGGGAGTCCTTTCGCCGGATGACGTGGCCGCCGTGCTCAGCCGAATTCGCGGCGTCGTACAGGCCGTGCCCGACCTGTCCTTCGCCATCGACGTATTCGAGCCGGGCCGCAAGATCCGCCCCAAGACGCCCGGCCAGGCCCGATATTGCGAAGCCATCGCCAAGCACGATCTCGTGTTCTGCATCGGCCCGGCGGGCACCGGCAAGACGTACCTCGCGGTGGCGATGGCCGTCACCGCGCTCAAGCAGAAGCGGATTCGCAAGATCGTGCTCGTTCGGCCCGCGGTCGAGGCCGGCGAAAGTCTCGGCTTTCTGCCCGGCGACTTGCAGGCCAAAATCAATCCCTACCAGCGGCCGCTGCTCGACGCGCTCCGCGAAATGATCGACTTCGAGCAATACCGCCGCTTCCAGGAACAAGACGTCATCGAGGTGATTCCGCTGGCGTACATGCGCGGCCGGACGCTCAACGAGGCGTTCATCATCCTCGACGAAGCCCAGAACACGACCATTTCGCAGATGAAGATGTTCCTGACCCGCATGGGCATGGGGTCGAAGATCGTCGTGTCCGGCGACACGACGCAAGTCGACCTGCCAGCCCATCAGCAAAATGGCCTCACCGACGCGATGCGACGACTCAGCCACATCGACGGTTTTTGCGACATCCGCCTCAACGAGGCCGACATCGTCCGCCATCGATTGGTGCAGCAGATCGTGAGGGCCTACGAAGACAGCCCCGTGGCGAAGCCCAAAAAACGTTGATCGGAAGGCGGCTCTGGCGGCTCGACCGCCAGCGGGAATCGTATTTACTTGAGCGACTTCGCGATGCGGATAGTCGCGTCGTCCGCGAATCGAATCCAAAATCGGCCATGCATAACGTCACTCCCAAACGCCCGAAGACTCCGCGCGTCGCGCGGCTCGAATTGCCGCCGGGTCTGTTCGAGGCCGCGTTCGATCGCCTCCAACAGCGCGACGTCCTGTTGCGGCTCGCGCTGTGCGTCGTGGCTGCGACGATCATGTGGGCCATCACGGGTGCGGGCAAGCGGCCGTTTCCCTATCGACTCGGCGATACGCCGATGCGGAACATCGTCGTCCGCTACCCATTCAGCAAGGAAGACAAAACCAAGACCGATCAACTGAAGGAAGTCGCAAAGTCGCAGGCTCGGTGCGTTTACATCAACAACGAAGACGTCCTCACCAATCTCCGCGAAGAACTCAAGAACAAAGTCGTCGCCCTCACGCAGCCCCCCATCGACAATAAAACGCGAACGCTGTGGCAGGAATTCTACGCCGCGCCGCCGGCCGCCAAGCCGCCGGAAAGTGCGCCCGCCGCGGCAAAATCAAAAGACGCCGCGCCGCAGGAATCGCACAACGTCGCCGCGCCGAACCAATCGGCCAGCCTGGCGGGCGCGCCGCTGCCGTTCGTGTTGGTTTCCACTTCCGCGGAGTCTGCCGCCACGCCAGCACCACCCGCCGACGGTGCCGCTTCCGACGCGCCAACGGCCGACCAGACCGCCGCGGACAAGCCCACCGCCAGCGATGCGGCTGGGTCCAACAATGCGAGCGCACCCGAATCCGCGGCACCGACACAGGCGGCGACTCCGGCCGCAAACGATTCGCCGCCGCCCGCCGAAGCCGGTCCATCTCCCGACACACCCACGACCGACAAAACCACGACCGACGCTGCCCCGAACGAAACGCCGCCCGAGCCGAAGACAACCGACCCGAAAACCACCGACCCCAAAACCACAGAAGTTCAACCGGCCCCGCCGCCGCCCCCGCCCAAAACGGCCGCCGAACTCGCGCTCGACGAGTTTCGCGCCGCCCTGTCCTCCGACGAGAAGATCAACGAATTCAAGACCGTCGTCGACGGCCTTTTCGCTCCGCTCATAAAGCACGGCCTGATCGATGCCCTGCCGCCGCGTCACGACGGCAACCAGCTCCAAATTCGCGTCCTCGACAGCCGCCGGGGCACGTCGGTCTTTGACATCAGCGAAGTACTGATCGGCGAAGTCATGCCGACGGTCAAACAGGAATTCACCGTCAAAGTTGCGCCCAAGTTCGTGTCCGATATTTGTTTCGAGTGGCTGCGCAAGAAACTCCAAGACACGAACACCCTCACGCTCGACGCCGAACTGACCAAACAGTCCAAAGACGCCGACGCCGACGCCGTGCAGACGGTGATGATCGGCTTTCAGCAGGGCATGCCGCTCGCCCCCGCCGGCGAACCGATCGATAGGGATCGCATGGAGTTACTTAGGCTCGAGTTCAATTCGCCCGACGCACAACCGTCGTGGTTCGACCGACTCACGCGGACCGCCGCTATCGGCGGCATGTTCGTCGCACTGTTCACGCTGTGTGGATTCTATATCACGTTCCGCGAGCCGCGGCTGATTTCCAGTCTCGCCAAGTTTTCGATGTTGCTCTCGATGGTCACGCTGACC
>JBBDYI010000366.1:0-1723 GCA_040901705.1 Pirellulales bacterium
CGCAGCGGCGTCGCATCGGATCTCGCCGCGGAGGGCTTCACGGTCTCGGAATTCGCAGCGCCGCCCGTGTCGTACGACGAGTTTACGTCGGTCGTGCTGTTGCGAGCAAACGACAGTAACGGCTCGGCGGCAGGTAACGTTGCATTGGCGGCGTGGGTGCAAGCGGGCGGGCAGTTGATCACTGATTGGAACGCGGCGCAATGGGCGCTGACGACAGCCGGCCTGCTCGACGCCGACGACCTTAACGCCGGTCCGAACTTTGGCGGAATCAATCTCGGACCGGATACGGCCGTGACGTTCACCGCGGCCGGGATTGCATCGGGGTTGGCCGATGGAGTGTCAAACCCTTACGTGGGCGGCGGAGCAACCGAATACTTCCGACAGTTTTCCAATATCGGCCCGAGCGTCGACGTGTTGGCGTCGCGCCCGGGAGGTGTCCCGGCGATTCTTGGCGGCCAGTCGGGCGCAGGTTCGGTCATCGTGATCGGATATGACTGGTCGGACTTCTTCGCCTCGACGAATGCCGATAACCGTCAATTGTTGATCAACGCATTGGCTCCGGAACCGCCGAGTGCTCACTTGCCGTGGATCGGCGATGCGGGGGCCGTCGGGGACGGAATCCAATCGCTGCAGCGCTTCGGCTCCGCCGACAACGACAACTCGAGCGACTTCCTCCGACAAGCCACCACGCCCGGCGTGCAGAACGGCGGATTGATCGTGCCGTACCCCACATCCACGCCCACGGCCGCGATCGGCGTTGGCTACGAACTCGGCAGTGGCTTCGAGCACCTGATTGCCACGAACCTCCAGCCGGCCATGTACCGCCGCAACTCGTCGGCGTTTGTTCGAATTCCGTTCGAAGTGCCTCTCGAAACGACGACGAGCGCCGTTTTGCGCATCCGGTACGACGACGGGTTCGTCGCGTACCTGAACGGGACGAAGGTCGCCGAAGCCAATGCACCAACCCTATTGACTTGGAATTCCGCCGCCACCGCCGCGAGGCCCGACGACATGGCGGTCGCTTTTTCCGACTTCGCCATCGCCGACTTTTCCGCGCTTCTCGTTCCGGGCGCCAACGTGTTGGCGATTCACGGACTCAACCGTTCGGCCGACGATCCCGACTTTCTCATTGATGCTGAATTGATAGCGCGGGGCGATGTCGCGCAAACTTTCACTGGATACTTCTTAACGCCCACGCCGGGCGAAGAGAACGACGCCGCATCGGCTCGCAACACGGGACCGGGCCTCGCGGACCTTACGACGAATCCGGTGCCGCCGGGCGAAAACGACTCGCTCATAATCGCGGCATCGGTTACGTCTCACGGTAGCGCCATGGAAACCGTCACGCTCCACTATCGCGTGATGTTCGATCTTGAAGTCGCGATTCCGATGGCGGACGACGGTCTCGGTTCCGATGCGATTGCCGGCGATGGAATTTTTTCGGCGGCGATTCCCGCCTCGGCCGCAAGCGCGGGCGAACTGCTGCGGTGGTACATTACGGCGGACGACAGCCTGGATCGACAATCGCGGTGGCCATTGTTTCCCGATCCCGACAACTCCGACGAATACTTGGGAACCGTGGTCGCGGACGCCAGTGCAGCAAGCAACTTGCCCGTGTTGCAGTGGTTCGTCCAGGATACGGCCGCCGCCGATACCGATGCCGGCACGCGCGCCACGCTCTTTGCCGACGGCGAATTGTACGACAACGTATTCGTTCGCATTC
>JBBDYI010000367.1:0-11660 GCA_040901705.1 Pirellulales bacterium
CGTCGCCGCCTGGATCGCCTTCCGAGCGGCAGGGGTTTTGGGATAGGCTCTTAGCCCCCGGTGAATACACCGGGGGCAATGCGGCAAACCGCGCGAATGTGACGCATCTTACCGCAACTTTCCGCGGTCAAACATCCTCTAGCCGGAAAATCACGTCCTCGGCGTCGGCGGGCATTTCGCCGGAGCGAATCCACGTGTTCCAGCCCAGCCGGGCCGGGGCCTCGTCATCGCCGCCCAAGCGGCACCACGGCACTTCCTCAGCCCGCAGAACCGGCTGCACGTCGAAATCGAACTGTGGCCCAACGTAGGTCCGGGTAAGCTGGCACAGCGGCCGCAGCATGTCGCCCGACGGCATCAGCCGGCAGAACTCGCGATAGCCGACCGGTCCGACGCGATGGCGGAACTTCGACTGCACGTCCCACACCCGTTCGCCGGCGATGACGTTTGTGCCGAGTTCGCAATTCAGCCCGCGGGGCTGCATCGCGTTCGGGAGCGCCGACTGGTCGTACGTGGCGAGCATCAGCCACTGGCCCTGAAACTGGCGAACTTCGACGTGCAAGCTGAAGTAGTCGGCGACGATGGCTTCGAGCGAGATGGCGTTTCGAGGATCGTGGGCGAAATGCCCGCCGTAGTAGAGGAGCGTTTCGTCGTCGAACTGCTGCCGATCGCGGAGGCCCTCTGTGCCGAAGCCGACCAGCGAGTAGAGGCACGCCGTGAACGGATCGTCGCGTTCGTCGTGCTGCGGCGCGAGCCGAAACCGCTCGAATCCGATGGGAAAGCGGTATTTCTCCCACGCCCTGTAGAAAAGGGACGCGACGCGGTGATTGAACAGGTCGAGGAAATCGGCGAGCGCGTAGTCCTTGTCTTTGATTCGCTCGATGATGTGCGAGGTGTAATGCTGCGGCAGCACGCCGCTGGGGCCGAACAGGCCGGCGAACGCCACGAACATGTCGAGCGGCGGATCGGCGGATCGGGTGCGGGTGGCACGGATGTCTGTCGCCGCTTCCGGCGGGGTTGCCGCGGCGCGGGGTTTCGCGATGCGGACGATCTCGGTGGCGGGGAACGCATGGGAGGCCACCGCACGGAACCGAACGACCTCTTCGCTGGGCGCGAAATCGTGGCCGGGCGGCTTGCGGCGGATTCGCTTCGACGTGTCCGTGGCGGCGACCCGCTCTTCTCCTGGCAATACGCCACACTCGGCCATGCGAATCATCAGCCGCACGGCTTGGAAGAAGTCGAAGTCGCCGGAATAGTTTCCGAGACGTTCGTTCAGAGGAGCGTTTTCTCGCCGGCTCTCGGAGCCCATCGCTTGAGGATTCCTTCGCGCTGTCGCGTGGTGGCGACGAATTGGGAGAACGAATTGATCGATGCGTACAGGGCCAGAAAGCGTTCGATCACGGATGCGAACAGATACACGCCGTGATCGGCGAACTTGCTTTCGTCGAACGTCAGCGTCACCTCGACGCCGCGGCAGAATCCGCCCGAAACATCGCCGCCGGTGCGCCCCACCACGCGGCGGCTGAGCACGTTGACGATGCTTTCGATTTCGCTTTTGGCTTTTTCGGAGTCGGTGAAGTCGTAGAGCTTGAGAATCTCGCGCAGCGCGTCGGCGGCCGGGCTGGCCTTCTTGCCGGCGGCGACCATGCTGTCTTGCACCGAACCCGAACCCGCCACGGCGTCGGTGATCGAGAGATGATTGAGCGACAAGTGGGACAGCAGCCGCCACATCGCGCCGCGTTGCCGCGCCGGGCGGCGCGTCGGCGTCGGGCCAGCGAGACAGGCGATCGCCGCGATCGGGCCGCCATCGGTCAGCGTCATCCGCGGCTTGTGCAGCTTGCCGGGCAGATCGCGGTTCAGGCAGGTGGTTTCGACGTCCATGATCCATTCCTGCGGCGCGGCAGGGTTCATGTCCAAGTCGACCAGCGACAGGTAGATTTCCGTGCCGCGGTCGACCTGGCCCTTGAATCGCTCGCCCGCCCGGCGGCTCGAATGCCAGAACGCCGTTTGCTTTTTCAAGTCAGCCCCGTGCCGAAACGAATAGAACGGCAGGAACTCGACCACGTCGTCGTCGGGGCTGGTGGCGGCCACGCGATCGACCGAAAAGATTTCCGTCGCGGTCCGGCGGCGTTCGTCGGCGATGACGTGATACTCCGGCTGCGTGTGCGACAGCTTGATTGGCTCGGCCCGCTTGCGGAACAGATTCACCGCGGGCGTGCTGCCGAGGCGAAACGCATCGGCGGTGATGTTCCGCTCCAAATCGCCGAGTGTCTTGTTCAGATAGAAGTAGATTTCCATCTGCTGGCCGAAGCCCGTCAGCCTCTCTGGCCGCAGTCCGGTGAGGTCGAAGAACATGAACTTCTGCGGAAACGCGAAGTATTCGGTCAGCAAGCGGTATCCGACGAACGACCGCACGGGATAGGGGAACAATCCTTCGTCGCGATCGAAGCCGACCGGCCGCAAGGATGCCGGATCGAGCACGAGCGGCTGTTCGTCGTTGGCCTTTCGGGCGAGCACGATCTGCGTCACGTTGTTCAGCAGCAATTCGTACAGCGGCAGGATGTGCTGGTCCTGACCGTTCAAGAAGAATCGCAGGTGCGAAAACTCGAACTGATCGAACGACACGGCTTCGGTCTGGCAGCGAAGCTGAATCCGCACGATCGCCGCCGCTTGCGATGAATAGCGGGTCACGGGCGCCGTGAACGGCCGGCCGGAAAACTCGGCCTTGGCCACGTCGATCGGCCACAGCGTCACGGGATAGCACGTCTGAAAGCGGCACGGTTCGCCGTCGATGGGCGGCGTTTCGAGCATCGATCCCTTGGGAATTGGGTAGCCAGTCGTCGATTCGCCTTCGCTGCGGTCGAGTTGGAATTGAACGACGGCGGCCGACGGAATCGGAGCGAGGTAGTGCGGGTAGAGCATGCCGAGCAGCGAGTCCGTGATCTCCGGAAAATCGTCGTCGAGCTTGTGGCGGATGCGCGCGGTCAGATAGGCGACCGACTCGATGAGCCGCGAGACGTGCGGGTCTTCGGTCGACTCGCGGCCCAGGCGCAAGCGCGACGCGATCCGCGGATGCGCCTCGGCGAACTCCGCGCCCATGCGGCGGAAGTAGCTCAGTTCGCGGTTGTAATACGGCAGCAGTTCGTCGCTCATTCGATACGGTCTCCCATCAGACGCCATCTCCGCCGGGCGTGCCCACGCGAAAGTTTCCCGAACTCGGCTCGAGCGCCGAATCGAACACGACCAGTTCCGGGTCGGGATCGGCCTGCAACATGGCGTCGATGCGGAATCGCATCGTGCGGTCTTCGCGCTCGGAGCTGTCCAGGAGTTCGACCTTCACGCGTTTGAGCCGCGGTTCGCAGCGGCGGATCGTTTCTTGAATGATTCGCACGAAGTCGTCGCGACTGCCGGCCGAGCCGAGGTTCGCGCCGGTGAAATCGGGAATGCCGTAGTTGACGATCGACGTGTCGAGTTCCTTCATTTCGGCCGGCCAGCCGATCGCCCTCCAGCGCGTGTTGAGCAGGTTTTCCAAGTCTCGGCGGACCGATTGTTTGAGGTTGCGCAATTGCTGGGCGAGGCTCCGCGGCTGCTCTTTGAGCGCGCCGGGATCTTCGTCGATCAAGCGATCGAGCAAAGAAGGCAACAGCGGATCGGTTGGTTCGGCTTTCGCCACGGGAGCAGGGGCTGGAGGTTCGGGGCTGGGGACTGGAGATCGGATGTTGGAATTTAGCGTCAGTCGCGCCGAATTAAGAGCAAGTTGCCCATGGCGATAGCGAGTATCGCCAGCATGTCGCCGCTATAGGCGAATCGAACCGCAACGAAGGGAGCCGTCAGCACTCCGAACAGGAAGAGTCATATTGCCAGGAGGATCGTCTCAAGATTCATGGGAAACTTAATGCCACACGCCTATTGGATGTTTGGGCCACGACGCCCCATGACGAGCGACACCACGAACAGGACGAGGAACACGAAGAACAACACCTTCGCAATCCACATTGCCAGACCTTGCAGCCCCCAAAAGCCGAAGACGCCAGCGATGAGCGCCACAATCAAGAATACCAACGCCCAACGTAACATAACGGTTTTCCTTGCTTGAGAACGTGCAGCGTGGCGGAACGATGTGAGGCCCACCACGCAACGGAGAAGCAATCGGTGGTAATCGCTCTGCGGTATTCACACCGTGGTAAAATAATCGACTAACCACCAATTTTACGCTCCGGCGAACTCGATCGTTTCTACGTCCAGCAGCGATCGGTCGTCCTCGCCGATGAGCCACATTCGCTGGCCGATGCCGCGGACGAGCGATTCGCTCTCGCCGCGCCACTCGGTGCCGCGGCCCATGCGGAGCGCGGTGTCCGTTTCCTTGTGCGAGTTGACGTAGAGGACGGGAATGAACACCTCGCCGTCCGGCCCGCCGCGGACTTCCATGTGGGTCGGTCGCCACAGCAGATCGAATGGCGTTTCGACCGGACGCATTTCGATGCGATCGATGCGTTCCCAAGGGATCCAAAAGTATTTGCCGTTGCTGGTGAGCACTTCGCAGACCGGGCCGACTAGGTCGTCCAAATCGCGAATGTCTTCGAACGCCTTACCGTCGCACGTGCCCGCGACCGGCGTTTGCTGCTCCTGAGCCTGGCGAATCAACTCGACCGCCTGGGTCGTTTCGCCCTTGCGGATCAGCAGGGATGCCTCCAGATGCAGCCGCACGACCGGCGACGGCTCGGCGATGATCTCGGGCACGCGGCCTTCGTCGAAAAACTGACGCCGCCACTGCTCGGCGCGGACGAGATGCCGCAACATGCCGATCACGATCAGGCGGCCTTTGTCCTGCATGGCAATGGCGTCGAGATGCGTGTCGGCGCGCTCCATATCGCCGGCGAAACAGAGCATCTGGGCGAGCGCGTAGCGCGCGTCGAGGTCGGTCGGCTTCTGCTTGACGGCGGCAATCGCGGCATCGACCGCCTCGGTCAATTTGCCCTCGCGAAACAGTTCAGCGGCGCTCATGGGAAACCTTTCGGATTACTGTTTGAAATCGTGATACCAAGGCAGCCGGCAGCCCGCGGCCGCAATATAAGAAAACAAGTCGGTTCGTTTCTTAACGCAGAGGACGTGGAGGTTTCGCAGAGGGGCGCGGAGAAGAAGATGAATTGTCGCCGCCGCGTGCCAAGCGACGAAACCGACTACTCTGCGTCCTCTGCGCGAACTCTGCGGCCTCTGCGTTAAAAAATGATCGATTCGTTTTCGATTGCGGCAAATACCTGCTCGTTGGCTCCAAAACATGCTGCAATTCGCCCGGCGGCTCTTTTTTAGCACATTCTGCGATTGGCGTCACTTCGGCGACGTTGCTGGGAATTCAGTTACGAGTTTTACGTTGGCCGTCAGTTCGTCGAGTTGGAAGTGCGGCCAGAGCAAGACGTCGGTGAGGAAGTGGCCGGGTTTGCCGGGGTGATCGCGGACCAGCACTTTGGCCGAGCGGAGCGGGAATTTGGCCTTCACCTCGGCCGACACGCCCGACCCCGGCGCGACGTATTGCTGGAGCCACGAATGTAGGAACGTCTGCAGCGCCTGCGCGTCGGCGAACGAACCGACCTTGTCGCGGGCGATGACCTTGATGTAGTGGGCGAACCGCGCCGAGCAGAACATGTATTGGAGCATCGCCGACATGCGGGCGTTGGTGGTGGCCAGCACCGTGTCGTACTTTTCCGGCTTCTGGATCGACTGGTTGGCGTAGAACACGGCGAATTCGGTGTCGTGGCAATGCGAAAGCGGAATGAAGCCGAGTTCGGAAAGCTCTTTTTCCTGGTCGTCGGTGAGCATCACGTCGACGGAGCATTTCGGGGCCACGCCGCGGCGGTCGGTGTGGAAGCTGTGGACCGGCAAACCGGACACGAGGCCCCCTTCCTCCATGCCGCGCTGGACGCCGCGAATGTCGGCGAACCACTTGCAGTTGGCGAACGCGCGGATCAGCACGCCGCCCAGGGCAAAGGCCGCGTTGCCCCAGAGATAATTCGACCGCCGCACGACGTCCTCGCGAAATACGAAACCATCGCCGCGTGGCTCGTCTTGGTACGGCAGCCGCATCAGAATCCGCGGCATCGTCAAGCCGACGAAACGGGCGTCGTCGTCGTGGCGGAGGGTCCGCCAGGGCAGATACTCGAGATTCTGCGACTCGAACAGCCGTCCGACGTTCGGCGACCGCTCGAACGGCTCGAACGACTCGATGCCGAACATCGACGGGTGGACGCCGGCGACGAACGGAGCGAACGCGCTGGCCGCCACTTGGGCGATTGCCCGCAGTGTGGCGACGTCGTCGACGGGATGGTCCTTCGACAGGCGGTGGCGGATTTCGTAATCGCCGATGAGGACGGTGTAGGGCGTGCCGCCGGCGGTGCCGAATTCGGCTTCGTACACTTTGCGGAAGAGGGCGCTTTGGTCGAATTCGATCGCCAAATCCGCGTCGCGGGCGATTTCGCGCCAGGTGACGTGCAACACGCGAATTTGCATGTTCTCGACGCCGTCGGCCTGATTGACGAGATAGCGCAGGCCGCGCCACGCGGATTCGATCTGCTGAAACCGCGGGTGGTGCAGGATGGCGTTCACCTGCCGGCCGAGCAGCTCGTCGATGAAGGCCCGATCGCGGTTGAGGGCCATCGCGACGTCGCGGCGAGTGCGGGGCGGGCGACGCGACGAGCGATGGGCCAGCCAAAGGGCGAGCGCTTCGAGCGGCGATTTCGCCGCAAGAAAATCGTCGAGCCAGTCCGCGGCGGTCGCGGTCGAATCATGCGATTGCTGCGCAGCCGCGGTTTCGCCGGTGGTGTCACTCGTGGTAGCCGCCGTTGCGTTCTCCGGCGTCTGCGCAAGCACGGCATCGAGCAGCGCTCCAATCGGCTTGCGGCCGTGGCGCCCGCGCTCCGAGGTCGCGTCGTCTTTGGCGTCGATCGTGTCAGGCGGAACCGTGGTCATTCGTCTGAGCTACGCGGGAATTGATCGCTCCCAAGGGCGATCGTGGTCCAACGTGAGACGAAGCGATTCCGTTAAACGCAGAGGACGCGGAGGACGCAGAGGCATCGCAGAGTTGTTTGCTTGACATGCGATCGACTCTCAACGGGATGCAGACGTTTCGGCATGTTGCCGCGTCTTCGAAAGGCGGTGCAACTCCCCGTGGAATTCGCTGCGTTCCCTCTGCGTCCTCTGCGTCCTCTGCGTTAAAAAAACAACTCGAATGCACGTTGAACGAAAACTTTAACCCGACAAGCAACCGGCCCACGGACGTAACGACCGTGGGCCGGCGGAAATCGTCGTTCTTTCGCCCTCGGCGGCGAACGTTACTTTTGCAACGTCGGAATCTTGGCCACCATGCGGAGCGACGTGGTCAGCTCTTCCAACTGGAGCCACGGACGGAGCCAGGCCACGGCATTGTAGGAGCCGGGCGCGCCGGGGATCTCCTCAACCTTGACCTTGGCTTCGGCCAACGGGAACTTGGCCTTCATCTCTTGATCGGCCTTGGTGTCGCCGAGCACGTACTGCATGATCCAGCGGTTGAGTTCCTTTTCGCAGTCCTTGGCTTCCATGAACTTGCCGATCCAGTCGCGGGCCATCACCTTCAGGTAATGGGCGATCCGCGAGGTGGCCATCATGTACGGCAAGCGGGCCGAAATGGCCGCGTTCGCCGTGGCGTCGGCCGTGTCGTACTTCTTTGGCTTCTGCGTCGTTTGGGCGCCGAAGAACACGGCGTAGTCCGTATTCTTGTAGTGAACGAGCGGCAGGAAGCCCAAGTCGGATAATTCCTTTTCGCGGCGATCGGTGATTGCAACTTCCGTCGGGCATTTCATGTCGACGTCGCCGTCGTCGGCGTAGAACACGTGGACCGGCAAATCCTCGACTTTGCCGCCGCCCTCGGCGCCGCGGATGGCGGTACACCAGCCGTACTTGGCGAAGGCGTCGGTGAGCCGCGTGCCCATGACGTAGGACGCATTCATCCAGGTGTAGTTACTGTGGTCGGTCGGCTTGCCGCGGCCGCGTTCGTCGAGGTCGAGCTCCTCGTAAGAGAACTCCTCGATCGGCTTGGTGATTTCGCCGTAGGGCATCCGCGACAGCACGCGCGGCATGCAGAGGGTGACGAATCGCGAATCTTCGCTGTCGCGGAAGCTCTTCCACTTGGCGTGCTCGACCGTGTCGAAGATTTTCGCCAGATCGCGCGGGCGGGAGAGATCGGAATAGGTGTCCATGCCCATCAGCTTGGGCGAGGCGGCCGAAATGAACGGGCAGAAGGCGCTGGCGGCCACGCCAGCGATCTTGCCGAGCAGGTTGATGTCGTCCGGGTGGTTGGTGAACTCGTAGTCGCCGATGAGCGCGCCGTAGGGTTCGCCGCCGGCGGTGCCAAATTCGTTTTCGTAGAGCTTCTTGAACAGTTCGCTCTGATCGAACTCGACGGCCTTTTCCATGTGCGACGCCAGCTCGCGCTTGCGAGTGTTGAAGACCTTGATCTTCAACTGCGTGCCGGTTTCGCTATTCATGACGAGGTAGTTGAGGCCCCGCCAGGTTCCTTCGAGTTGCTGGAACTCAGGGTGATGCATGACGGCGGCGAGCTGTTTGCTCATGGCCGCGTCGATGGCCGCGATGCCCTTTTGGATCGTCCGCGTGACGTTCTTATCGAACGTCACGGTGCCCTTCATCGCTTCGTCGACCAAGGCGCGGATCAACTCCGTGCCCCGCTCACGCGTAGTGCCGGGCGTGGCGTCGATCACTTGATTCAGTAGGCTGTCTTGAATTGCGCCGGCCTCGACCGCTTGGGCGGCGGAGGATTGGGCTTGCTGTTCGCCGGTGCTCATTGATCACCTCCATCGCTCGGCTGGCTGGGTTCGGACGGTTCGGGTTCGGGCGCCGGAGCCGGCGCGCTGGCGGCCGGCGGATTGAACGCCCCGCTGGCTTGCTTGATCTTGGCCGGGTCTTTCAGCAGGTCTTCGATCTGCTGCTCGAAGTCGTCGGCCAGGTCGACCTTGCCGAGTAGTTCGGTGAGCTTCTGGCGGGTTTCCATCAGCTTCTTGAGCGGCTCGACCTGATCGACGATCTTGGCCGGGTCGAAGTCGTCCAAGGAGTTGAATTTGAGTTGCACGCCGATTTCGCTGCCGTCGCCCTTGAGCGTGTTCTCGACCCGCAACTTCAAGCCGGGCGACATGCGGGCCATCACGTCGTTGAAGTTATCGCGGTCGATCTGGACGAACTTGCGGTCCTTGAAGCTCTTGAGGGGCTGCGTCGGATTACCGGAGAAATCCCCTAGCACGCCGACGACGAACGGCAATTCCTTCTTCACGCGGGCGTCGCCGATTTCGACGTCGTACGTGATGTGAACGCGCGGCTTACGCACGCGGCTCAGTTTCTTTTGTTGCGATTCAGATGCCATGATGGCGTCTCCTGATGTGTCACGGTATGTCAAGTCTCAATGACCAAATGCCAATGCTCAATCAATGCCCAAGCCCCAATACCGAATAACCGAAAGCGCCGGTTCACCGCCGTTGGTCATTCGTGCTTGCTCATTGATTGGTCATTGACAATTGGTCATTGAGCATTCGCGCCCTACTTTTTCTTGGCCTCGGCGACGTCCATGATGCCGATGCGGGTGAAAACGGCTTGTCGCATCTTATCGTCGCCGATCAGCTCCGACAACAACGTCGCCAGATCCATCCGGCCCCAGCGGACGGCTTCTTCGACGTGATGGGCGATCGGGCTGTGGGGCTCGACCCGGCGGAAGAACTCGGCGATGTGCGAGAGCGCGGCCAGCGCGTCGTCTCGCGTGACGATCGACCCCCGGCCATTCGCCGCCGGCTGACCCTGTGCCGCACCGGCCTCGCCGGTCGTCGCCACGTCGGTTCCGCCCGCTGCTTCCGCCGCGAACAGACCCTTCGATTTACCCAAGTTGACCACGATTTCGAGGCATTCGCCGAGCAGTTTTTCCGTGTCACTGACGGGCGGCGAAACGGGGAAGCCCTTCTCGTCCTTGCCGCACTTGTTGTCGAGCGATTTGCTGAGATTTTGCAGCTCGGCGAGGCACTGCATCAGGTCTTCGTGGAGGTTCTTGTAAAATTCGGGCGTCGTCGCGGCGTGGGCCGCGTTGAATTCGCCCATCTGGACGACGCCAGCGTCCAACTTCGCCTGGCGGACCGCTTTGTCGGATTCTTTGTCGAGGGCCTGGGCCGCGCGATAATCGGCGAAGCTATACGGTTCGCTCTCCGTAATCACGATGTTGTTGATCGGGAACGCCAGCGCGCCGGCGAAAAGCCCCTCGAACGGTTTCACTCGCGTGATCACTTTTTCGAGATCCGAAGGCGGTTCGACGCCTTCTTCTTCCTCCGGCTGCGGATAGAGACCGCTCCAATAGTCGTCCGCCAGCTTGCGGGCGAATTTGAGGCCGTCGCGCAGCCCGCCGAACCCTTTGAGACGCACGAGGGCCTCGCACAGCCAGGCGGTGATGCCGAAGTCCTTCGACTTCTCGGTCAGCGCCTTGGTCGACAACTCCTGGACCTTGTTCCAAACCAACTGGTCCGGGCTGTAGTCGGGGTTGCCCTTTTGGATTTCGCGTTCGACGTTGCGCGATTGTTCGCGGGCGTCGCGAATTTGCTGGTAGATGGACCCGGGACTGATGTCAAGCCGCAAGTCCGGACCGACCATGCTGTCGCCGGCGATCGGCTCGAGCATTTTTTGGAGGTTCAATACCGAAGGCGTCGCCATCGAGGACACTCGTCTTGCCTAAGTGCAATGGGCGCGGCCGCGGCGCGGCGGAACATCCGCCCGACTCCGCGCAATCGGCCGCAACGACCTCTTCGTGCCGAACCGGTGTCGCTCGTCGCGCTGATAGTCACACCGATTCGACCCGACAGTATATACGGTTCCCAGGGCGGAGTAACCACGTAGGCGGGGAAAAACGGCGAGAAAAAAACGTCGTGAAAGTCGCCGGGGAATCCGCCGGCCTCAGTCCGGGCGTTTCTGCCGCACCCGATCGTTCGCCGCATGAGCAAACGTAGCACGCCGACCGCGGGCGTCGCGGGCTTTGCTCAATCGATATAATCGTCAGGGTCGTGCGTGCTGCGGTGAGGCGGCGTCGGTCAAAAAGGCGGCGCGGACGATTTCGTTTGGTAAGGATTCTCGGCACGGCCAGCGTTGGTACAGGCCCCGCATGAAAACGATCTGCTTGATTTGGTACGTCGCGGCGATGCTCGTGGTGCTGGCGTTCGTGGCGTCGGTGATTCGGTATGTGCCGGAGGCACAGCGATTCGGCAACATTCTTGCGGCGACGCTTGGCTTTTGTGCGGTCGTCGCGGTGGCGGTCGCGATCTGGATTGGCCGCCTTGCGGCCGATCATCCGATTCGCAAGTCCAAAACGATCGCCGGCGTTTGCATCGCCGCGGCGGTCGCGGTCACGCTTTTGACGGCACTCGTTGGCTAACGGGCCAACGTCCGGCGATGCGGCGCAGCGCCGCAATGGCTGGCGGGATGCGGGGAACGGCGATGCGCGAAGCATCCAAGGCGTCGATGGAGGCGATTTTGCGAGTATGGAAGGCGCGGGAGAAGATCGGAGATGCTTGGCGAGGAGGAGGGGGCGGAATAACGAGGACGGGAGCAATCCTGTTCGGCACGGGATTTGGAGGATGCGTTGCTAGGCTTTG
>JBBDYI010000368.1:0-1716 GCA_040901705.1 Pirellulales bacterium
GCCGCCGTATGGGGTTAGCGATGATTCGCGTTCGGAATTCGGACAAGCGCAAACTCTCTCTAACTTGGCGATTGTTCCCGTCGCCATCTCCTGCACGTCGTGGCCGGGAAGGAACCGTGCCGCGTCCGTTCGCTCGTGGGCGAGTGCGCGCCCGTTTCCGCGGAAACGCAACAGACGCGATCGTGGGCGACGTGGCGGCGACCGTCGCGCGTTGCGGCGCACGCTTGGTTCGGTTGCCGAACCTGCCGTACCTGCCGAACCTATTTCCCTGCGATCCAAACCCGCGTGCGCGCGCGTGCGCACGCGCGCGTACATGTGTGTGTATGCTAAAAAGGTTCGGCAAGGTTCGGCACATCGTCGCATGTCGTTATCTCTCAATCGTTTAGAACGCCGAACCTGCCACGGATTCGAGGTTCGGCGTAGGTTCGGCAAACGCCTCAAGGTTCGGCACTTTCTCCTGCAAAGCCACCCGATAGACGTGTCCCTTGCGATCCGACTGTCTGTGGAACACCGCGACGCGGTCGCCGGCGAGCTCGAAGGGTTCGGCAACGAACCGTCCGGCGATCGTGCCCATCTTGGTCGAGAGCGACCGCGGCGAGCCTTCACCGAGGTCCGCGGCGAGCAGGCTGTGGCGGTTGCACAGCCCGACCAACTCGGCGGCGGTCCACGTGCCCTGAGCGTGATCGGCCAGCACGGCGACCAGTTCGGCGAACTCGCGGCGCGTCTCGTCCAACTCGGTTGCGGCCGCCTCGGCGTTGGCCAGGAAATCCGGTTCGCCGCAGGCGTTGAGAATGCCGCCGATGATGTTGCCCCAACCGCGCTTGTTAAACCGCGAATGGACGTTCGCCCTCGGCATTCCGGACGCCTTCCACCGCTCGACCATGCCGATCAACTCGCCGAGGAGCACGAGGCGATGCTCGTGGGCATATCCTTCGGGATCGGCGATCGTGAAGGTTCGGCGCTCGGGATCGCCCTCGTAGAACAGATTGATCACGACGCTGCGAGTGACCAGATCGCGGCTGACGTCGGGCGTGTTGGCCGTGATGCAGAAGATGTGCGAGTTCTCGGCGCGGATTTCCAGCGATTGGCCGAGCAGGCGAAACGACAGGATTGGATCGGTGATCGACCGTTCGAGGCAGGCCGATTCAATCCGCGGGTTGCGGCCGCGGCTTTTGGCGTTGTCGATGATGATCGTCGTGACGCCGCGGCGGACGATCGCCCCGAGCCGCTTCTCGAATTCTTCGTCGTTTGGGTTGTAGGTGGCGGTCTCGGTCACGTGCCCGTCGCGCAGAACGGCGATGATCTGCGCCAGGATCGATTTGCCGAGTTCCGGCTGATTGCCGTTGAACAGCGCCGCCGGCTTCGAGCCGATGAATCGTGGGACCAGGATCGCCGTCAGCAACATGCCGAGGTAATTGGTCCGGTCGGCGGGCTTTTTGAAGCAAAAACCTTGGAGCAGTGCATCCAGATGCTCGGTGCCGTCGCGAGCCGCTACTTCGGGGCCGGCGTAGTAGATGCCCGACTGGGCGTCGTAACCTGACGACACGAGCCGCCAGTCCTCGGTGTAGACAGGGTTTCGCGTGAACAGCTTGATCGTCGGCAGACGGAGGCGTTCGACCCGGTGGTTCAGCCAGGTGTTGCCGTATGCCGCCGGAAACGGTTTGTACTCGCCCGCCTCGTCGTCGATGAAGTAGAACTCGACGTGTTGGTTCAGCA
>JBBDYI010000369.1:0-9587 GCA_040901705.1 Pirellulales bacterium
AAATTCCATAAGCTAGCAATGACAGCTTGAAAGGGGTGTCACAGAGCACCCTACAGTTTGCGGTCCGACTTGTGCGTATTCGATTCTTTCACAGCCTCTGAGCCGAAATCGAACGAGAACAGGTCTCGCGAGCCGCTCACCGCGGCGCAGACGGACACGCCGGACACGGCTTGGGGCAGTAATCGTCCGTACAGCCGACCGCAACTCGGCAAGGAAGCGGCGGCGGGCATTTGGCGTCGTAGTCGGGACAATGCCAACACCAATTGGGAGGCCGCACGCACGGGGCCGACTTCGGGCAATAATCGTCGCAATGGCATGGCTTCGATACCGGACAGCCCTCGCACCACGTGCGGAGCGAGCAACGCGGTTCGGCCGAAGTCGCGGCTGCGGCGCGAGCGGTCCATTGTTCGCCCGACGCGGCTTGCGAGGCGTGCAGCACCAGCGCGATCGCCGCCAACAGCAGGACGAGCGGCCATACTCGGTAGAGCGTAAGGTTTGCATTCACGATCGGTCTCCTTGAATTCTGAATTCTCTCGTGCGGCGGCGTGGCGAAATGTCGTTGGAGTCACTTTGGTTCGGGCGGCGCGTCGAGCGGTAATGGCGCAGGTTGCGACGCGGGCATCGGCGGTACATCTGGCGGTACATCTGGCGGCGGCGCAGCATCCGGCAAGCGGACGACGCCTTCGCCGCCAATTCCGAGGCGAATTTGCCAGCCGCCGCCCAGCGCGCGATACACGGCGATGAGGCTCTTGGCGACTTCGCCTTCGGCTTGCGCTTCGGCGTCTTCTTGCTGGACCAGGAAGCTCTGGATGACGAACACGCGGTCGAGCTGGCCGTTCGCGTCGCCGGCGCGAAATAGCGACGATACCAGTTCGTTCGAGCGGCGGGCCGCTGCGGAACTGCGGGCGAGCGCGTCGCGGCGCTGCTGCGAACGGAGAAACGTCACTACGGCGTTTTCCGCCTCGGCGTTGGCCAGCAGCACGGTCTGTTGATAAGTGAGCGCAGCCTGCTGAAATCGGGCATCCTCGGCGCGAACGCTGTTGAGAATTCGCCCGTAGTTGAGCACGTTCCAACGCAGCGACGGGCCGACCGAGCCGATCGACGCGCCAGACTTGAACAGGTCCTGAAACTGGTTGGCTTCGACGCCGATGACGCCGGTCACCGCGATGTGCGGATAGAACTCAGCTTCGGCGACGCCAATACGGGCGCTTTGGGCGGCGAGTTGACGCTCGGCGCGGCGGACGTCGGGCCGGCGGCGAAGCAACTCGCCCGGCACGCCGAGGGCGACCTCGGCCGGAGCCGTGGGAATCGGCGCGGCGGCTAGACGCTGGTTCAAGTCCTCCGGCGGAATGCCGAGCAGCACGCACAGTTGGTTCTGTGATTGCCGCAGCGCGATTTCGAGTTGCGGCACGAACGCCTCGGTTTGGGCGAGGTTCGATTTCGCCTGCTCGACGTCGAGACTGTTGCTCGCTCCACCTTGCTTGCGTAGATCGGCCAGATCGAAGCTCCCTTTTTGCAAGGCGATGTTGGACCTGGCCAATTCCAGACGCCGTTCGAGCGTGCGAATATCGACGTAAGTCGTCGCCACGTCGGCCAGCAGTGTGACGAGCACGTCGTCGTAGTTCTCGATCGAGGCGTTCAAGTCGGCATCGGCCGCTTCGACCGCGCGGCGAAACCGGCCCCAGAAGTCGAGTTCCCACGCCAAATTGAACCCGCCGTCCCACAGGCTGAATTGGCGGTTGGGCAGCGGCAGTCCGAACGATCGCAGGCTGTTGACGTTGTACGAGTAGTCGGCGAAGGCTTGCTGCTGTTGCGGAAGCACGTTGCCGGCCGCGATTGCACGTAGCGAACGGGCTTCGAGAATGCGGAAGCCGGCGACGCGGAGCGGAAGGTTTTGCCCGTAAGCCTCGGCGATCAAGCCGTCGAGAACGGGATCGTCGAACACGGTCCACCAAGCGGCGTGATCGACCGATTCGTTGCGCAGCCGCTGGTCGTCGGCGTCGATCCAATCGTCGGCCACCGCGGCGTCGGGCCGGCAATATGCGGGACCGACCTTGAAGTCGTTGGCGATCCACTGCCGCGTGCTGGTGCAGCCGAGAACCAGCGGCAGCAGCACGAGCAGGGCGGCGTGCGGCGCGAACGGGATTTTTCCGGATGCGAATCTCAAGGTCATCGGCTCAGCGTGCGAAGTCGGAGGGGCAGGCATAATTGGCAGCACCGGCGTATGCGTTGCCACTGATAGTCTCGTTAGAACCGCTAGGAGCCGTTGAGTCCGGCCGGCCGCGGCGTCACAGGCTGCGCGGCTTAACGTCCGGAAGCAGCGCATGGCCGGTGCGACCGCTACGACCGTCAGAGTTGCACTACGGACGTCCGGCTTTCACCCCCGGTCGCGCTATCTGCTCGTCCGCGCATCCACACCCCTATTCCACCTCCGTTCGCGTTGAATTACGCTGGTGGAAAGCGAAGATCGTGGTGGCGAGAGTTTGCCGCCCTCGAATTTGACGCCGCGCGAACGAGGTATCCGAGATGCCGCTGTACGAATACGCCTGTGCCAAGTGCCGCGATGAGTTCGAGTTGCTCGTCCGCGGCAGCGAAACGCCCGTTTGTCCGCATTGCGGCAGCGAGCGGCTGGAGCGGCTGTTGAGCGTTCCGGCGGCGCATACCGGCGCGGCTTCCGGCAACCTGCCAATCTGCGAAACGCCGCGGCCGAGTGCCGGTGGTTGCGGAGCACCGTGGTGCGGCCAGGGCGGCTGCGGCATGTAGCGAGCGGATGTTTGCGGCGGCGAGCGTAGTGCCGATGCGAGCGTTCGGACTCGCCTATCTTCGCCATTTTCTCGATTCGCCCTCATTGGCGCGGCAAACTTTCGCTAACCGGCAAAGTTTGCGAAATCTCGCCATTTTTCGGGCGTTCTCTTTGCGCCGGACCGGCGATCGGTCGATATAGGACCGATGACGAATCGCCGCAGTCACGTCGCATGACGCGCGGGCACTGTTGGCTGGTTGGCCGCGCCGATTCTTGAGTCAACTTCGCGACGCAAGCAGGGAAGCTTAACGATGACGAGTCCATTTTGGCGGCGGTTCGCGCTCGTTTGCATGACGGTCGGCTCGCTGAGAACGACCGGGCTGGGCGAAGCACCGAAGCAAATCAACGCCTCGCGGGTAATTCGTTTTGCGGAACACGCGCTCATCGGCCGGCCGCCCGTGGTAACGGCCGTAGGAATCACGCCCGACGCAAAGACGCTGGTCACGGCGGGCGACGACGACATCGTGCGTCTGTTCTCGCTCTCCGACGGCCAACTCCAAGCCGAACTCAAAGGGCATACCGATTGGATTCGCTCGCTGGCGATCGGCCCGAACGGGCAGACGCTCTATACCGCCGGCGACGACCACCGCATTCGCCGCTGGAATCTCGCGACGGGCCAGGCGCTGGCCGACGTCGATCGGCTCGACCACGCGATCTATGCGATCGCACTCAGTGCTGACGGAACGCTGCTCGCCGCCGTCGGATTCGACCGTGAGTTGCGGGTTTATGAAACGGCCAGCGGCAAACTGCGACATCGGTTGATCTGCCCCGCGCGCGACGTGCGGGCGGTGGCGTTTTCGCCGGACGGCAAACAGATCGCCGCCGGCGGTCGCAGCGGCGCGATCGGTGTGTGGCAAACGGCGGACGGGTCGGCGATTCGACAGATCGACGCCCATCGGCAACGGATTCGTTCGCTGGCCTACTCGCCGGACGCGACGCAGTTGATGTCGGCGGCGGAAGATGGATTCGTCCGCTGCTTCGACGCACAAACCGGTCAGCGGACGGTCGAGTTGGCGTGTAAGCCGGCCAAGGTGATGGCGGCGTTGTTCCTGTCGACAGACAGCATCGCCACCGCCGGAAGCGACAACCGAATTCTGATCTGGGACGTCAAAACGCGCGAGCCGGTGTTGGAACTTGCCGGACACACCGGATCGATCGCGGCGCTCGCTTGCGACCGCAGCGGGCAAGTGCTGGTGTCCGGCAGCTACGACACGACGGCGCAAGTATTCCACCTGACCAGTCCGACCAGCGGCGAAAACACGACGCGCCGCGACGACGACGACGCGGCCCGACGCTAGCAAGGCGAAAAGTAGAGTGGGTCGAACGTAGCGAGGCCCACCGGTTTGAGCGTGAATCCTTGGTGGGCCTCACTTCGTTCGACCCACCCTACGCTGTTTGGACACGCATCGGACGCATCCGCAGCCAATCGAATCGACCGAATCGACCGAATCGACCGAAAACCGACCTGACGACGAACACGGAGGTGCATCGTGGGTGTGTGGCAACTTTTGTTTGGGCGAAGCAGCGTGCGCCGCCGAAGAGCGTCGTCCGCCAGTTCGCCGCGTCAGTGCCGGCTGGAAACGATCGAAGCTCGGCAACTGCTCACCGCCAGCCCGGCGCACGTCGGCGTGATCTACGCCGAGGACGACTCGGGCAGCGACATCAAGCCGGATCGGTTCGAGATCAGTTTTGTCGGCGGTGCGCCTGGATCGCAACTCAAGCGATTGGTCATCAGCGGCGATCAGGACGGCAACGGATTCGACGAAGACGACGTGTTCTTCGACACCTCGTCCAATCCCAACGGACTCGGCGCGCTCGAAGCCCAGCCGCCGACGTTTCGCGCGGACCTGTCCGACGACGTCGGTGCGGTGACGTTCACGGTCGTCGACGGCTCGACCGAACTGATCATCGAGTTCGAGCATTTCGACGCCGGCGAGCGTGTGGTGTTCACCATCGACGTCGACGAAGCCGAACAGTACGACCCCAGCGAAACCGACTGGGACATCATCAACGGCGGATTCGACACGATCACCTCGGGTATCGAGTTTCAAACATCGAAGCTTACCGCCACGATCGTCGCGCCGCACTTTCACGACATCACCGGCACGGATACGTTTCTCAACGCCTACGACGCCAAATTCGCCGGCAAGGGCTTGGATTTGCCGGCCGACGGTGCGAATGGTTTCGTCAATCGCACCGCCGGCGGCGTGGTGACGCTGCAACAACTGCCGCTGCCGATCACGATTGCCGGCACGGTGTTCAAAGACCCGAATCTCAACAACCGCCAGGATTCCGGCGAGACCGGCATCGCGAGCGTCCAACTTCAGCTCTGGCAAAACGTCGACGGCAGCTACCAGAACACCGGCCACACGACGACGACCAACGCTCAGGGACAGTATCGCTTCGAAGGCGCGTGGGTGCTGCCAGGCACGTATCGCGTGGTCGAGGTCCAGCCGGCCGCGCCGCTGTTTAGCGTCGGTGCGACGGCGGGCAAAGTGAACGGCGCAACGCGCGGTGCGACGAGCGGCAAGGACATCGTCACGGACATCGCGCTGCTTGGCGGCGAAAATAGCGTCGGCAACGATTTCGCCGAAGCGCTGCCCGGCAGCTTGAGCGGCTACGTCTATGTCGATCTCAACGAAAACGGCGTTCGCGACGCGGGCGAGCAAGGCATCGGCGGCGTCACCGTGCGACTGCTCGACGCCAACGGCAATGCGACCGGTCGCGTGGCCACGACGAGTACGTCGAGCGGCAACTTGGGTTATTACATTTTCGCCGACCTATTGCCGGGCACGTACGGTGTCGAAGAAGTTCAGCCGGCCGCTTACGACGACGGCAAAGACACGCCGGGCAGCGCCGGCGGCATCGCGCTGGCACAGCCGGGCGACCGCATCAGCGGCGCGAACATCGCCTCGGAAATGAACGCGGTGAACTACAACTTCGGCGAACTGGTGCCACCCGGATCGCTGAGCGGTTTTGTGTTTTCCGATCTCGACGAGGACTGCCTGCGCGACGCGAACGAAACCGGCATCGGCGGCGTGACGATTCGTCTGCTCGATGCGTCGGGCAACGTGATTCGCACGACCACCACCGACGCCAATGGGCGTTACTTTTTCGGCAATCTCCGGCCAGGAATTTATGGCGTCGAGGAAGTGCAACCCAGCGGCTTTTTCCAAGGCGGCCAAACCGTCGGCAGCGGAACGGGCACCGTTCTCGGCTCCGATCGACTCGGCCAGGTTTCCGTTCAGTCGCGTGTCGATCTGGTCAACTACAACTTCTGCGAGATTCCGCCGGCGTCGATCGCCGGGTTTGCATTCGTCGACGTGAACGATAACGGAGTCCGAGAAAACGGCGAGCAAGGCATCGCCGGCGTCACGATGCGGTTGCTCGACGCGGGCGGAAATGCGACCGGAAAAACCTCCATCACCGACAGCGCAGGGTTTTATTCGTTCACCAACCTGATGCCGGGCAAATACGGCGTGGCGGAAGTTCAGCCGGCGGCCTACGACGACGGCAAGGACCAGGTCGGCAGCGCCGGCGGCACGGCGCTGGCACAGCCGGGCGACCGCATCACCGGCGCGACGCTTGCCGCCGCCATGAATGCCGTGAACTACAACTTCGGCGAGTTGATTCCGCCGGGATCGCTCAGCGGGTATGTCTTTTCCGACTTGGACGAAGACTGCTTGCGCGACGGCAATGAAACGGGCATCGCCGGCGTGACGATTCGCCTCCGCGACGCGGCCGGCAACGTCGTCCGCACGACCACGACCGACGCCAACGGCCGGTACTTCTTCGGCACGCTCAAGCCGGAAACGTACAGCGTCGAGGAAACGCAGCCCAGCGGATTCTTCCACGGCGGACAGACGATCGGCAGCGGCAGCGGGATCGTGCTCGGAGCGGACCGGATCGGCGATGTGCAAGTTCAGTCCCGCGTCGATCTGGTGGATTACAACTTCTGCGAAATCCCGCCGGCGAGCTTGAGCGGATACGCCTTCATCGACGCCAACAACAACGGCGTGCGCGACACCGGCGAGGCGGGAATTGCCGGCGTGACGATCCGGCTGCTCGACGCGGGTGGCAACGCGACGGGACAAACCGCGACGACCACCGATACGGGCTTTTATTCTTTCGCTGGCCTGATGCCCGGCAAGTACGGCGTGGCCGAAGATCAGCCCGCCGCTTACGACGACGGCAAGGACCAGGTCGGCAGCGCCGGCGGCACGGCGCTGGCCCAGCCGGGCGACCGCATCACCGGCGCGATGCTCGCCGCCGCTCAGGACGCGGTGAATTACAACTTCGGCGAGTTGATTCCGCCGGGCAGCCTCAGCGGTAGCGTGTTCGCCGACTTGGACGAAGATTGCCTCCGCGACGCGAACGAATCGGGCATCGCCGGCGTGACGGTCCACCTTCTCGATTCGTCCGGCAACGTTTTGCGCACGACAACGACCGACGCCAACGGCCGCTACGCATTCGATCGGCTGGCGCCGGGCGTATACGGCGTCCGCGAAGAACAGCCCAGCGGATTTTTCCACGGCGGACAAACCGTCGGCAGCGGAACGGGCACGATCATCGCCGCAGACCAAATTGGCGAAGTTCAAGTCACGTCGCGCGTCGACTTGATCGACTACAACTTCTGCGAGATTCCGCCGGCGAGCATCAGCGGCTATGTGTACGTCGACGTGGATAACGACGGCGTTCGCGACGCGGGCGAGCAGTCGCTCGGCGGCGTGACGATGCAATTGCTCAACGCCGCAGGCGCGCCGACGGGGCAATCGACCGTTACCGACACGACTGGGTTTTATCGATTCGACGGTCTGATGCCCGGCATATATGGCGTCGCCGAAATGCAACCCGCCGGATGGCGCGACGGCAAAGACACGCCCGGCAACGCCGGCGGAACGGCCCAGCCGGTGCCCGGCGATCGCATCACCGGCGCGACGCTGCGGGCGGCGATCAACGCCGTCGATTACAACTTCGGCGAGCGTCCGTTGCCCGGCAGCATCCGCGGATTCGTATTCTCCGATCCCGATCAAGATTGCGTATTCGACGCCGGCGAACCGCCGATATCCGGCGTGACCGTCGAACTGCTCGACCAGAACGGTGGCGTTCTCCGCGTGGCGATGACCGATGCCGCAGGGATGTACCAATTCACCGACCTGGAACCGGGCACGTACCGCGTCCGCGAACGGCAGCCGCAGGAATTCTTCCAAGGCTCGCAGTCGCTCGGCTCCGGCGGCGGAACCGTGCTCGGCGACGATCTGCTCGGCGACATCGAAGTCGGCGCGAACGAGCACCTGGTCGACTATAACTTTTGCGAGATTCCGGCCGGCAGCATCTCTGGCGTCGTGTTCCAAGATGGCGACACGATCACGTATCTGCAAGGCGAGACGCCGCCGGTTGTCGAACAATTGCGCGACGGCGTGCTGACGCCGGACGATCAGCGGTTGTCGGGCGTGACGGTCGAACTGCGAAACGGCGTCAACGGCCTGCCGATCATGGGCGGCGCCGCGCTGCCGGGCCGCTATTTGCCGAACCAGCCGATTCGCACGGTCACCGACGGCAGCGGTTTCTACGAATTCGTCGGTCTGCCGCCGGGCAACTACGGCGTGTTCGAGGTCCAGCCCGACAGCTACATCGACTATCGCGACACCGCCGGCAACGTCGACGGCCAACCGACGGGCATCGCGCTCAATCCGCACGATGCGTTCATCGAGGAACTGGTCGTGCAACTCGAAACTTCGCACAACTTCGACGCGATCCTGCGGATCCAGCTTCCCGCCGGGCGCGATTCCGTGCAAAACAACTTCAGCGAAGTGCGGATCGACACGCGACCGATCGACATCTATGTGCCGCCGCCAACGACGCTGCCCACGCCGCCGCCGCCGCTGGTTGTCTCGCCGCCGCCGCTGTCGTCCTTGCCGCTGTTCGAGCCATTGTCCGACGTGCTCAGCACGCTGCGGCTGCAATCGGGACACGTGTCGGGCTATACGTGGCACTTGAGCGTGGTGAACGCCGGCTTCCCCCGCGGTCCGCAGCAACGGGGTGACGTGATCGTGCAGAATGTCTCCACGCGGCTCGAACAACTGGCGTTTGGCGAGCAAAAGCTCGACGAATCGACATGGACGCTTCCGGACGCCGCGCCCAACGCGCTGCGGCAATTCCGGTTTGGCGTTCGCGGCGGCCATGCCGTCGTCGGCGACTTCAACGGCGACGGCATCAGCGAAATCGCCGTGTTCAAGGACGGCCAGTGGTTCATCGACCTCAACGGCAACGGCGTGTGGGACGAGAGCGATCTGTGGGCGAAACTGGGCCACGAGCACGACCGGCCCGTCGTGGGCGATTGGGACGGCGACGGCAAGGACGACATCGGCGTGTTCGGTCCTGCCTGGGCGGGCGATCCGCGGGCCATCGCCGAAGAGCCTGGGCTGCCCGACTTGATGAATCAAACGCAGGGCAAGCAGAAGAACGTTCCGCCGTCGCCGCAAGACGCTTCGCTCGGCGCGCGGTCGATGAAGCTCACGTCGCTGGGCAAGCTACGGGCGGACCTGATCGATCACGTATTTCACTACGGCGTCGCCACCGATACGCCGGTCGTCGGCGACTGGAACGGCGACGGCGTCACTTCGATCGGCATCTTCCGCGACGGCTCGTGGCGGCTCGACGTCGACGGCGATGGAAAATGGAGCGACGCCGACGTGGCCGTCGACTTTGGCCAGCATGGCGACCTGCCTGTCGTGGGCGACTGGAACGGCGACGGGGTCGACGACGTGGCGGTGTATCGCGG
>JBBDYI010000369.1:9597-11583 GCA_040901705.1 Pirellulales bacterium
TTCGACTCGAATGGTAATCGCCGCATCGACGACGCCGACCGGCGGCTGTTGCTGGGCGGGGCCGACGATCAACCGGTGGCCGGCGACTTCAACGGCGACGGCATCGACGAGCCGGCCCTGTACCATGACGGTGGCGTGGCCGCGAATCCGTCTCCAGCTGCGGCCGAGTAGCGGCGGGTCTCCCCTCGATGGCACGTGCTCCTTCAGGCGGCATTCCTTGAACGACCCGCGACTGGCACGCCGCCGGTTCGCGCGGTAGGTTGACGGCCTCGTCTTGAAAGGAACCGCTCGCCGAGAGCCAATCGCACAAGGGAGGTTGCGCCATGACCGCTTTTGCTCCATTTCGTCCGAACAATCGCCGCGTCGCGACACCGCGTATTGTGTCCGCCTCACGTCCGACGACCACGGTCGACGTCTTCGACAGCGACCTTGGTTGGATCGCCGTGGCGGCCGGTGGCCATCGATTGGTCGGCGTGACGTTTGGGCATGCCTGCCAAGCCGATGCCGTCGCGGCGCTCGAATCGCAGGGTTACATAGATGCAGCCGCCGCTCGCTCATCGGCACCGTCGGTCGATAGTGAGGATGGTTGGCTCGCCGATTTGCGCGAACGGTTCAAGTCGTTCGCCGCTGGAGAGTTCGAGGACTTCCGCGATGTGACGATCGACGTGAGCCATTTGACGCCGTTCGAACGGTCGGTCGTGCAGGCCTGTCGGGCGATTCCTTACGGCGAGACCAAATCATACGGCGAGTTGGCGACGAAAGTCGGCCGCGACGGCGCCGCGCGGGCCGTCGGCCGCGTGATGGCGACCAATCGCTTTCCGCTCGTCGTGCCGTGTCATCGCGTGCTGGCCGCTGGCGGTGGATTGGGCGGCTATTCCGCGCCGCAGGGATTGTCGATGAAGCGGAAGCTGCTCGCGATGGAAGCGGGCGTGTCCGGCCGCCCCAGACGAGCCAAATGAAGCTGCTCGAAGTGACGCTCGACGACCCGGCGGCAAACGTCGCGCTCGACGATGCGCTGGTCGAGATGGCCGATGCGCGGATGGTGCTAGACGAGCACAGCGACGGCGCGGACCACGAGGTCTTGCGGCTGTGGGAACCACTGCGGCCGATGGTTGTGCTCGGACGTTCGAGCCGCGCGGCCGACGAGGTCGATCTCGACGCTTGTAGCGCCCTCGGCATCGGCATCGTGCGTCGAGCCAGTGGCGGCGCGACTATCGTCACCGCGCCGGGCTGTTTGATGTACGCCGTGGTGCTCAGCTACCGCAAGCGGCCCGAACTGCGAGCGATCGACGCGGCGCATCGATTCGTGCTCGATCGGCTCTCGGCGACAATTTCGCGAATCGTGCCCGGCGTCGCGCGGCGCGGCACGAGCGATCTGGCAATTTGCGACGCCGCGGGAAGCGGGCGCAAAGTGTCCGGCAATAGCATGCGCTGCCGCCGCGACGCGATGTTGTATCACGGCACGCTGTTGTACGACTTTCCGCTGGAGTTGATCGGCCAATTGCTGCGTTGCCCGCCGCGGCAGCCCGACTATCGCCAGGGCCGCGATCATGGGGCATTCGTGACGAATCTTCCGGCATCGCGCCGGCAGCTTTGCCAAGCCGTCAGCGAGGCGTTCGGCGCGGAAAATACGACCGCACAGTGGCCGCGCGACGAAGTCGCTCGCCAGGTTCGCGAAAAATACGGCAGCGATCACTGGACGTACCTGCTCTAGGCTACGGCCCCATTTCCCCCCGACGCTCGACCGCGCGGGAATAAGGTAGAATAGCGGATGCGAATGGTAGGAGAATCGGTGCTTGCAAATGCACCGAATCCATCGTGGCCGAATCCGTCGTGTCGGCGTGAGGATCGCAACCACGGACGAAGGAAATCGGGTTCTGCACGACGCCGAGAACGAGGTTCGGACGGATGATGGATAATTATGAGTGATGAATTATGAGTGATGAATTATGAGTGATGAATTATGAGTGATGAATTATGAGTGAT
>JBBDYI010000370.1:0-1683 GCA_040901705.1 Pirellulales bacterium
ACCGAATACGCAGCCCCCGTGAGGCCGCTCATGCCCGACCGCGTGATGAAGCCGGTCATCGAGACGTACCACGCGCCCCACACGAAAAATTCGAGGAACATCATCGCCGAGAGGCGCGTTCGCGTGAGCATGGCGTGGTCCTTACCGTACGTCAGCCTTTCCAGGCTGACTTGCCCTCTTATCGTCAGGCTGGAAAGCCTAACCTACTTACTTATCGCCGTAGCCGTGCGGATGGGCCGTGTGCCACCGCCACGCCGATTCGACGATTCCGCGCATGTCCTTGTGTTTCGCTTCCCAGCCAAGCTCGCGCTTTGCGGCCGACGGATCGGCCACCAGCGCGGGCGGATCGCCTTCGCGGCGGTCGACGTGCCGCGTCGGAATTTTGTGGCCTGTCACCGAGCGGGCGGCGTCGACGACCTCCTGCACGCTCGCGCCTCGGCCCGTGCCGAGATTCAGTTTCAATGCCGTGCCGTCGCCGAGCTTCGTCAAGGCGAGCAGATGGGCCGAGGCCAAGTCGTCGACGTGGATGTAATCTCGCACGCAGGTGCCGTCGGGCGTCGGATAATCGGTGCCGAAAATGTCGACGCTCTCCCGCTGGCCGAGCGCCACTTGCAGCACGAGAGGAATGAGATGCGTCTCCGGGTCGTGGTCTTCGCCGATCGTGCCGTCCTCGGCCGCCCCCGATGCATTGAAATATCGCAACGCCGCGTAGCCGAGGCCGTACGCATGTGAGTAGTCGGCCAGCGCCCGCTCGATCGCCAGCTTCGTGAAGCCGTAGGGATTGATCGGCGCCTGCGGGTGGTCTTCGCGGATCGGCACCTTCGTAGGAACGCCGTAGGTCGCACAAGTGCTCGAAAACACGATCCGCCGCACGTCCGCAGCTCGCACCGCGTCCAACAGAGCCAGCGTCCCGACGATGTTGTTGTGGTAGTACTTCGCCGGCTCGCGGACCGAAACGCCGACATAGGCGAAGGCCGCGAAGTGCATCACGGCGTCGATGCGGTGCTTCTTCAAAATGTCGGTGATCGTCGCCTGGTCGAGCAAATCGGCGACCACCAGCGGCAACTTGCCGACCGCGGCGCGGTGCACTTCGGCGAGATTGTCGACGATCACGACGTCGTGACCGCTCGCGGCGAGCAACTTCGCTGCGTGCGAACCGACGTAGCCCGCACCGCCTGTGACCAAAACACGCATATTCGTTTTCCTCAATCCCTAAGTTGTAACTTGCGTCACGTCGGTTGCCCATGCGCCGGGCGACGAACCGCGAAAGATATAGGTCTCCCGGCCGCTGCGACGGGTGTATTCGCTGGCAAGTTCATCGACGGCCGGGCCAGCGTCCGCTCGGCCGAGGATGGCGACCGTGCCGCCGCTGCCGCCGCCGGTGATCTTTGCGCCGTAGAGCCCGCTCGCCGGGCCGCGGGCGCGAACCAATTCGACCAGCAGGTCGGTCCCATCGGAGCCGAGCCCGCAGGCGGAATAGCTGGCGTGGGCCGCATACATCAGCGCGCCCATTTCGCGGAGTGCCGCGTCCGTGATTTCGCCTCGCAGCAGCTCGCGGAAGCGGTGGGCCCGCTCGTTCTCGCCAATCGGGTGGAGCAGCGGTTCGCGGACGGCGTACGTGCGTGCCGGGTCGACCCACGTGACGGTGTCCGTGATGCCGCCGTAGCGCGCGAGAAAATTACT
>JBBDYI010000371.1:0-11365 GCA_040901705.1 Pirellulales bacterium
TTACGCGTTGCCTTGGATTGTCCCTTTAACTGATGCTTTTTCAACATACAAGGACACGGAGGGGGAGCACAGAGGGGCACGGAGGCGTAAATAATGATCGATGAGTGCTGAGTGATGAATGATGAATGATGAGGAGGTCAACGAGCGGCCGAACGGCATTCCGTTCATCATTCATCATTCATCATTCTTCATTCAGCATTCAGCATTCATCATTCAGCATTCAGCATTCATCATTTACACTTCTGTGTTCCTCCGTGCTCCCCCTCCGTGTCCTCTGTGGTTAAGCGATCGACGCACCACCGCCGCGAGACGTGTTTCTACAAGTAATACTCAAAGTCCCGCTCCGACCGCACCCGCCGCCGGACTTGGAAGATGTGAGCCGGCACGACTTGCGGGTCCAATTGGACGAAGTTTTTCCGGCCGTTCCACAAGTAGCGTGCGTCGCTGAGCAAGTCGTGTACTTGATACGGGCGCGCGTCGTCGACGTCCAGGTCCTCGAGCGGCAAATCGATCCAACCCGACTGCACGTGATGCGGATCGAGATTGACCACTATCAGCAGGCACTCGCTCTTGTCGGCCGACGACTTCGTGAAACAGATCAACTGATCGTTATCGACCGGATGGAACTGCACGTTGTCGATCGTCCGCAGCACGGCGTGCTGGCGGCGGATCTGGTTCACCCGCGCAACGAAGTCCTTCAGGCTGTCGGGCCGGTCGATGTCGTGATAATGAACCTGGTACTTCTCCGACTCAAGGTATTCTTCGCTGCTCGCCTCGCGCGGCGCGCCCCAGCAATGCTCGAATGGCGGGCCGTACACCCCGTAGTTCGGGCTGAGCGTCGCCGCCAGCACCAACCGAGACATGAACGCCGGACGGCCGCCGACCTGCATGTATTCGGTGAGAATGTCCGGCGTGTTCGGCCAGAAGTTCGGATAAAAGAACTCGTGGGCTTCGGTGGTCGTCAATTCCTCGACGTATTCGGTCAATTCCTGCTTCGTGTTCCGCCACGTAAAGTAGGTGTACGACTGCGTAAAGCCCGCCTTCGCCAGGCGATACATGATCTTCGGCCGGGTGAACGCCTCGGCCAGAAACAGTACATCCGGATGCTCGCGGCGAATCTCGCCGATGCACCACTCCCAAAACGCAAACGGTTTGGTGTGTGGGTTATCGACGCGAAAGATCTTCACTCCCTCGGCGATCCAATGGTCGAAAATGCTCTTGAGTTCGTCCCACATTGCCCGCCAGTCGGCGGTCTCGAAGTCGAACGGGTAGATGTCCTGGTATTTTTTTGGCGGATTTTCGGCGTATTGAATCGTGCCGTCGGGACGCTGGCGGAACCAATCGGGGTGTTGCTCGACGTAAGGATGGTCGGGCGAACATTGCATCGCCACGTCGAGCGCCACGTCGAGGCCGAGGCGACCGGCCGCCTGCACTAGCGAGCGAAAGTCGGCCGGAGTACCCAATTGCGGATGAATCGATTTGTGGCCGCCCTCCGCCGAACCGATGCCCCAGGGACTCCCCACGTCGTCGTCGTGCGCCTCGGTGACGTTGTTCTTTCCCTTACGGAAGGTCGTGCCGATCGGGTGAATCGGCGGCAGATACAACACGTCGAAGCCCATCGCGGCCACGTACGGCAGTCGCGCTTCGACGTCCTTGAGCGTGCCGTGCTTACCCGGTGCGCTGGCGGCGGAACGCGGAAACAGTTCGTACCAGGCGCTGAATCCGGCCCGTTCGCGGTCGACGGTGATCGACAGCACGCGGTCGTACTCGGCGGCAAAGGCACGGCTGGGATAGCGCCGCATCAACTGCGGCAGATCGGTGTCGTCGCAAATCTGCTGCACGTGGAGAACCGCCTCGTCGTTGCCCAGCCGTTTGGCCCAACTCTGCAACACGGCGCGGTCGTCTCCTTTGGCGCGGTCGGCGGCTTCGGCGATCAGTTCGGCCCCCGTGAGCAAATCCACGGCTGCCGCTTGATTGGCCGCCACCCGCTTCTGGAAATCGCGGTGCCAGGTGCGAAACCGATCGACCCAAGCCGTCACCGTGTACTCACAAACTCCGACGCGATCGACGACGAATTCGCTCGTCCATTCGTCGTTGTACAGCGGCGTCATTTCGACTTCGCGCCACGTTGCCTCGTCGGCATAGCGATGTCGCAGCACGGCGACGACCGCGTCGTGTCCGTCGGTAAACACATTTGCGTCCACCGCGACCCGCTGGCCGACGATCCGCTTGATAGGAAACCGTCCGGCGTCGATTTCCGGCTGCACCCGTTCGATGACCGCTCGGCAACGTCCATCTATTGTCTTCATGTCGGTTTCGGGCAACTTGGCGGGTTTTGTTTGGCGTTTTTCAAGTAGCGAGGTGGACATGGCGAATCCTGATATCGGTTCGAATATAATTCAAAAAAAGCAAATCGTGTGCCGTGCGTTTCAACGCTGTTGTTCCAGGCATGTCACGTCCGCGAACTGTTTGCTTGTCGCGTTTGCGATGCCGCTTGTTCCATCATCGAGGCCACTCGGTCGAGTGCGTCGCAAATCTGTCGCTGTTCGGCTTTCGGCAATTCGAGCAGTTGCTCGCGAAAGCCGGCATGTAGCGGCGATGGGTCGCGGGCCAGCACTCGCTTGCCTGCCGCGGTCAGGGCGATCAACACTTGCCGGCGGTCCACCTCGGTGCGAACGCGCGACACGAGCCCGTGCCGTTCCAATCGGTCGACGATACCCGTCACGGTTGGCGCGCCGAGGTAGCTCGCCTTCGCCAGTGCGCCAATCGGCGCCTCACCCTGCCGGGAGACCTCCATCAGGATTGACAATTGTGGTCCGGTCAGTTGGTGCTCACGCACCAACGCACGCGAGTAGACCTCGGTGGCTCGATTGATCCGCCGCAAAGCAGCCAACGAGGTTTCTTCGACGTTCATGCGAGGATGTACGCTCCGAACGAACGGCGCGCGCCAATTCGCGCGCTCGGCGACGTTGCCACACCTGCACCGCACGGCGGATCGTGGAATTTCCATCGCTTGCGGAAATGTAGCACATTCCGCGGATTGTTTCAACACGAAATATGTCGATTATAACATTTACGCTACAAATTAGATTCTTTGGTGGGGGAAACCTGCGAATCGGCGGCGAAACACCGTATGATGTCGCTAATCAAACCGATTGCAACGCAACGTCTGCTGCCCGAGAGCACTTGTCGGCGAAGATTGTCTCGATGTCGCTTGTGTCGATGTCGCTAGTCTCTAAGTCGCCTGTCTCGATTGCTCGACCGCTATCCCTGACCACTGCCCCTACGCGGAGCAACCCATGAAAGATGTCCTGACGATTATCCTGGCCGGCGGCAAGGGAACCCGCCTCGAACCGCTCACCCAGGACCGCAGCAAACCGTCGGTTCCCTTCGGCGGCGCCTATCGGATCATCGACTTCACGCTCTCCAACTGCATCAACAGCAACCTCCGACGGATTCTCGTGCTCACGCAGTACAAGGCGGCCAGCCTCGACCGCCACATCGACATGGGCTGGAATTTTCTGTACCGCGAGTTGAACGAATTCATCGACGTCGTCCCTCCGCAGCAACGCATCGACGAGAATTGGTATCTCGGCACCGCCGACGCCGTGTACCAGAACATCTATATGATCGAGCGGCACCAGCCCAAGTACGTGATGATTCTCTCCGGCGATCACATCTACAAGATGGACTATCGCCGGCTGATCGAGCAGCACATCCGCACCAAGGCCGCCGCCACGCTCGCCTGCATTCCCGTCGAACTCGAACACAGCCGCGAATTCGGCGTCATTGAGGTCGACGGCGACTGGCGCGTCAAGAAGTTCATCGAGAAGCCGGCCAAGGCCGATCCGTTGCCCGACGATCCGCTCCGCTTTCTCGCCAACATGGGCGTCTACGTCTTCGACGCTCGTTTCCTCTACGAGCTACTATGCACCGACGCCAACAAGCCCGACAGCGCCCACGATTTCGGCCGCAACATCATTCCGTCGATCATCGATAAGTTCCGCGTGCAGGCGTTTCCGTTCCGCGACGAAGAAACAGGCGATTCGTGCTATTGGCGCGACGTGGGAACGATCGAAGCGTTTTACGAGGCCAACCTCGACATGGTCGCCGTCAAGCCGGAGCTGAACCTCTACGACCAGACCTGGCCGATCCACACGTACATTCCGCCCTATCCGCCGGCGAAAACCGTGTTCATGACCACCGAAGGCCCGCAGCGCCGCGTCGGCGAAGTGCTCGGCAGCGCGATTTGCAGCGGCTCGATCGTTTCCGGAGGTTGCGTCCGCGGTTCGCTCTTGGCCTACGACGTGCGGGTCAACAGTTGGGCCGAAGTCGACGACTCTATCCTGTTCGACGACGTGCAGATCGGCCGCCATGCCAAAGTGCGGCGAGCGATCATCGACAAACACGCCCGCATCCCCGAAGGCGCCCGCGTCGGTTACGATCCCGCGGAGGATATCGCCAATGGCTATACCGTGACGGAAAGCGGCATCGTCGTCGTGCCAAAGGGAACGCCGGAAATGGGGTGAGGGACAAACCGAATGGACCGACGGCCGACTGCGCCGAATTGCAAAGGTTAATCGTGGAACTCGACGACGAAGTTTGCCTCTGCTTTCACGTCACCAAACGAAAACTGCTCAATTTCATCCGGATCGAGCGGCCCCGGCGCGTGGCGCAAATAAGCGACTGCTTCGGTGCAGGGACGGGCTGCGGCTGGTGCCGAAACTACCTGAAGCGGCTGTTTGATCAGCACGCCGAATCGCCCTCTGCCGCTCCGCCCGCCGGTGTATCGCTCGCCGCGGACGCCGATCTCACGGCCGACGAGTATGCCGCGGCTCGGACAGACTACGTGCGCCGCGGCGGCGGCACGCCTCCGCCCGGAGCGACGCCGATCGGCGATGCGGACTGACATCGCCGGGCAGCGCGACACCGCCTATTTTTTCGGCGATCTCTCCGTCGTTTTGGGTTCAGCGGCGGATGGTTTGTCGTTCTCTCTGACTTGGCCGGAGCCAAAGGGATTCGCGTCGGCGCCGGGTTGCTTGTCGGACGGCGTGCTGGACGAAGGGGGCGTCGTCGTCGCCGTCGCTGCGGGGCGTTGAAGCGGGTTGGCCGCGGTGCCGTATTCGCCGGCTCCTTCTCTACCCCCGAAATACAACTCAGCCTTTGTCCGGCGTGGCATGGCCATGAAGTCCTTCAGCGGCATGTAGTCCTTGATACGCGTCTCCTCGACCGTAAGCACGAGACCATACGACGTTACCACAAAGGAAACGTTGGCGACGTCTTCGATGGCCCGCAGCGCCGCGTGAAGCGGGACATTTTCGAGCTTCAGCGTGATCGGTTCGTTGTCGAGTTCGCGTCCCGCCTGTTCGCCTGAATTTCGATCGATGACGACGTTGGAGATACCGTGCAAATCATCCAAATAGGCTAACGCTTCCGAAAGCGGCGTTTCGACGAATTGAATCGAGGTCGGCTGTTCCAGCGTGCGACGTAGTCGTTCGTGTAAGGAATCCCCGGAAGCCGTCGAGGTCACGACCAGTCCCGATAAATCGTCCAGAAACGCCGACCGGTTCACGAGAGCGTTTACCCGAAACCGGCGAGTCGGCCCCGATCGCGCCTCAAGATTATCCTTCGGCGTCGCGACGCCTTCTGTTTCGGCCGCGACCGTTCCCGGATACGACGCGCCGCCGGGCGACCCGCCGCCGGGAAACATTCCCATCCCAGGCACGCCAGGTATCCCAGACCCGCCGTAGGACGCAGCCACGCTGCCCGTCAGGTAGTCCAGCGAGGCGATGGCCGCTTCAAGTTTCGCTTCGGCTTCGGCCAGCGCCAACTCGGCGGTGCCCACGCCGGCTTGACCCGCTGCGACGTCGGTCGTTGCGATGGTCGCCTGGTGGTAAAGCTTCTCCATCATCGCCTGGCGTTCTTTGCTCGATTCGAGTTGCATCCTGGCGACCTCCACGACCCTGCGCTGATGGCGAATCGCTTGAACGGCTTCGATGATTTGTCGCGACACGTCGAGCCGAGTTCGGTCGAGTTCCACTTGTGCCGAGCGGACTTTGGCTTCGGCGACCGCGATATCGGGATTCCGCGTCATGGCCGCAGCGAGCAATTCGGCGATGTTTTCCGAGCGATCCGGCGAACGGATCCCAACCGCCGACGAATCGCCGCCTGCCGACAAACCGGTCGGGTCTGCCGCAGCGGCCGCTTCTCCAGTGGTTCCCGGAACGGCATTTTTCGACGCAGGCCGTGCCCCGGCCGGCTTGTCCGGACCTTCGACAGCCGCCTCGGTTGCGGGCGCTTCGATGGCCGGTTCCGTTTCGCCAACCGGGTCCGTTTCGCCGAATGGATCGGCTTGACCGCGGGCCGACGGCGACATCCATGCTGCGCCGATCAACGCGAAGGCCGCGACGGCAGCGTGAATACGATCGTTAAGATTTCGACGCATGTTCGTGCTCCTGTTTGGCATCGAGGCAAATCACGCGCAGCAGCCACGTCCCGTCTTGGGCCGCGGATTCGCGTTCTTCTTCGGTGGCATAACGCAACGCCATGCGGTAGCACCGCAAGGCTCGTTCGGGATTGCGGTCGCCGAGCAGGTGGCGATCGCCCAACTCGCGCAGCGAGTCGAACCGCGATTTCTTGACGATCTTGGGCCGCTCGAGCAGCGCCGCGCGAACGTGTTCATTCTCCGGTTCGCCGGCAGCGATTTGGCGACGTTCGACAGGCGTGGAATCGGCACGCTTGGCGGACCCCGGCGCGTCGGTTGTGGTCGCCGCGGTCGCAGTCGCCGCGGTCGTATCGCCGCTGGCCGTTCGGTCGGCTGGCATCGCCGACACCTGTTGAAAGGCGTAAATCGTGACGACACCCATCAGATAGCACGCCGCCATACCGGCGACGCGGAACGCCCGGCGTCTGCGCCGGCGGCGCACGAACGCGGCGGTCGACTTGCCACGCAGCGCCTCGCGGAGGGCATGCGACGGATCGCCGCCGCCACTCACCGATACCTCGCCGCCAAGCAAAGCATCCAGTTCGTCGTGCGGTTGTGCGGTGTCGTTCATCGTTCTTTCGTCCTATCGTGAAGCATCGGGCTGCTCGTAAACCGCTCGAAACGCTTCGCGGGCCCGCGTGAGCAGCGATTCGACGGCCTTCGGTGTTTGACCGCGTTCTTTGGCAATTTCGTTGACGCTCATCGCGTCGACGTATTTGGCTCGCAACACCTCTTCGTAATGATCCGGCAGCGCGGCCAGCGCCGCGGTGATTCGATCGGCTCGTTCGGTTTGTTCGTCGTGCCGGCCGGCGGTGCCATTTCCGCTCGCGTCGGCGTATTGCGACTCGTCGAACGGTTGAAACGCCTTGCGGCGGAGCGCGTCGCGGCGGAGGTGGTTGCGCAGCGCGTTGCTGGCGATGCCCCGCAGCCACTGGGTAAAACTGCCCCGCCGCGGCTCGAAGCGGTCGAGCAACCGCACCGCGGTGAGCCACGTTTCCTGCACCACTTCATCCACGGCCGCGCGTCGGCCCGCCAGTCGCCACTGGACGTAGCGATCGACGCCGTCGAACGCGCCGTCGTACAGCGCCTGCCACGCCCGTTCGTCCCCGGCCAGCGCCGCGGCGTGCAACAGTTGCTCGCGAGAAAGACGGTCCGGCGGGGACATCGTTTGGCAAGCGAGTTCCGGTTGTTCGCGGCGGTCGACGCCTATCTATTGTCGCCACCGCTCCAATTCCTTCGCGGCGGCTGACATTTGCCCCGAAAAACCTCAACCGGACCATTCTACCGCCGGCGACGAGAGCAAAGGACGTCGAACAGCCTATCACGGCAGATCGCAGCCTGCGCCTCGCAACGCCACTAACCCTCGGCGACGCCCAAATCGCGCCACGCCGCCGAAAGCGGGGCGACGACCGAGACCGATTCTCGCGTCGTCGGATGACTCAGCGCCAGCCGCCGGGCGTGTAGCGCGATCGCCCGCTCGCGCAAGTCGACGTGCTGTTTGCCGAACGGGATCGTCGAACCGTACTGCTCGTCCCCCAACAGCGGAAAACCTCGCGACGCCGCTTGCAAGCGGACCTGATGCGTGCGGCCGGTCTCCAGCGAAATCTCCAACAGCGAACCGTTCGGCGTCGCCCCGATCGTCCGATAGTGCAGCACCGCGATGCGGGCGTCGGGATGATCCTCGGCGACGATTTCGGCCCGCGGCTGGTCGGGAATCTTCCGCATGAAGTCCCGCCAAGTTCCCTCGCTAGGCTCGACGCGCCCCGCCACGCACGCCCAATACGTTTTTTCCACGGTGCGTGCCTCGAATTGATCGGCCAGCCGCCGCGTCGCCCGCGGATGCCGCGCAAACACCATCGCCCCCGAAGCCGGCCGATCCAGCCGATGCGGCACGCCAAGATAGACCTTCCCCTCTAGCTGCTCGCGGGCCCGCAAAAACTCCTTGAGGCGGGTTTCCAGGCTGTCGATGCCCGGCGGCGCTTGCGTCAACACGCCAGACGGCTTGTTAACCACCAGGCAAGGGCCGGATTCGTACAGCAGATCGACGCAGGGAGGTTCGAGAGGCAAAGCTCGATCTGCGAGGTTGAGGTTACGGCGCGTAATCACAACGTAGTTTCTCCGAGCCTGCCGCCGCCGGCAACCGGCAAGCGTGTGCTTCCTGCTCATGGCAAACTCCTTGCACGAGACAATTGTTCCGCTCCCCGCCAGAGTCCGCCAATCCTGGGCCATCTCAGGTACGTGATGAAACAGAGCGGTAGACAGCACGATGCCGTGACTGCGATCGCATCAAAGGCTCCGGTTCACTTCTCTGCGATGCCACATCGTCGAGCACTGAAACATAGCTGTGGCTCGAAGTAGCCGATCTTCCGCCAGCGGCGGTCCTTGCAGTTGCACGCCGATCGGCAGTCCGCCGCTCGACATCCCGCAAGGAAACGCAATCCCGCAGCACCCCGCCAGATTTGCGCTCACCGTGTACACGTCGTCCAAATACATCGCCAGCGGGTCGTCCGCCTTCTCGCCGATCTTGTACGCCGGCGTCGCCGTCACCGGGCCGATGATCAGATCGACCTTCGCAAACGCCTCGTCGTAGTCCCGCCGAATCAACCGCCGGACTTTGAGCGCCTTGAGGTAATAGGCGTCGTAGTAGCCGGCCGAGAGGGCGTAGGTGCCGAGCATGATGCGGCGTTTTACTTCTGGGCCAAAGGCTTCGCTGCGGCTGCGGCGGTACATGCGGACCAGCGGTGAATCGAGATCGTCGGCAGCTTCCTTGTTGCCCGCCGCGATCAGCGTTTTTCGCTCGGCCTCTAGCTCCGCGAGCATCGCCTTTTCGTCGGTGCGATAGCCGTAGTGGGCGCCGTCATAGCGAGCCAGATTGCTCGACGCCTCGCACGGCGCGATGATGTAATACGTCGCCACGGCGTACTTGCTATGCGGCAGCGAAATCTCCTCGACCGTCGCGCCGAGCGATTCGTAAACGCGGATCGCCTCGCGCACCGCCGCCGCCACTTCGGTGTCGAGTCCCTCGCCGAAATGCTCCTTGGCCACGCCGAGCCGCAGCTTTTCCAGCGGCCGGCCGACCGATTCGCTGTATTTTTCCGCCGGCCGGTCGAGCGACGTCGAATCGAGTGGATCGTGCCCGGCGATCGCTTCCAGCAGCAGCGACGCATCTTCGGCCGAGCGGGCCATCGGGCCGACCTGGTCCAAGCTGCTGGCAAACGCGACCAGACCATACCGGCTCACGCGGCCATACGTTGGCTTGAGTCCCGTAATGCCGCACAACCCGGCCGGCTGCCGAATCGATCCGCCGGTGTCGCTGCCGATCGCCGCCGGAGCCATCCGCGCCGCCACGGCCGCCGCCGAGCCGCTGCTCGACCCGCCGGTGATTCGCTCGGTGTCCCAAGGGTTCCGCGTCGGGCCGAACGCCGAGTTCTCGCCCGACCCGCCCATGGCGAATTCGTCCATGTTGGTCCACCCGATCAGCACGGCGTCGGCGGTCCGAAGTTTGGCGATGACCGTCGCGTCGTAGGGCGGCACGAACCGCTCGAGCATTCGCGAAGCGCAGGTGGTCGGCTCATCGACCGTGCATAGCACATCCTTCACGGCCACGGGCAACCCGGCGAGCAGCCCCAGCGCCGCACCGCGTACCCGCCGCGCGTCGATGTTCTTTGCAGCGGAGAGGCCGCGGTCGGCGTCAACCCGGAGAAAGGCGTTGATCTTTTTATCGACAGCGGCGATGCGGTCGAGATACGCTCGAGTCACCTCGACGGAGGAAACGTCGCCGCGGCGAAGCTGGGCGACAAGCTCGGCGGCGGAAAGATCGATCAAGGACATAAGCACAGCACGGCGATCGGCGAGAAGCAAGCGATGAAGCCGATTATCTCCTGGCTACGGTCTCCTGTCTCCCCGGTCGCCGGTCCCCAACCGCTATTCCCCAAGTACTGCCGGCACCAAAAAACAAGCCTCGTCCCGATGCGGTGCATTGGCCAGCGCCGCGTCGCGCGCCAAACTTGGCCGCACCACGTCATCGACCAGCACGTTCGCCACATCGAGCGCATGAGCCATCGGCTCTACGCCGTCGGTGTCTAACTCAGCAAGCTGCTCGACATAGCCCAGCACCTGGCCAAGCTGCTCCGTCATGGCGTCGAGTTCGGCCTCGGACATTCGCAGCCGGGCCAGCAGCGAAACTTTCTCGACATCCGCGCGGGTCAGCGACATGGGACTTGCCCCTCAGCACGAACAGCTCACCACAAAGGCCAAGCTGGGGTAGCGCCGGTAGCTTGTCCGCCCGTGGAAAGCACCGACGGATACACGACCTGAGCGGAGTTTTTCGCTGGTGGACAAGCCACCAGCGCCACCCCGCACGCCGCTACGCCTTGGCTGCCGGCACAGTCGCGGCCTTGCTCGCCTGCACGGGCACGACGAACGGCTTGTTCTTGACCTGCTTCTTCACCGCCCCGCTTCGCAGGCACTGGGTGCAGACCAGCATCCGCTTGTTCGCGCCCTTGGGCGTGGTGACGCGGACGCTTTGCAGGTTCGGCTTGAACCGCCGCCGCGTGATGCCCGTCACCTTCGTGCCGACGCCGCCGAGGTACTTGGCCTTTCCGCGCAGTTCGACCGAATTCCCCATCTGGGGTCGCTTGCCGCAAACTTCACAAATCCGGGCCATCGCTCGCGCCTCGACTTATCTCGATGTATACGGTTGCAAACGGCGACGCCTCGTCGGCGAGGGTCGCCAGCGGGGCCGCACAAGAATGGATATCGCAGAATCCAGTAGTATACCGGCCGAACCACCCCATGCAAGGGCGACAGCGTGTCACTTTGCCGCGGGGGCGCATGTCGCACTTTGCGCGCTGTCGTGGGTTGTGCTAACAATAGGGGGGT
>JBBDYI010000372.1:0-11261 GCA_040901705.1 Pirellulales bacterium
GTCAGGTAGCTCAGTTGGTAGAGCAATGGACTGAAAATCCATGTGTCGCCGGTTCGATCCCGGCCCTGACCACTCAAAAAATGGCCACTTGCAATCGACAAACGAGACGTTAGAAAACACGTGACCGTGAGAGTCGCGGCGTGGTGACGCGCCGCGGGGAATTTCTCCGCCGCAGCTGCGGCCGTTGAGGTCGCCCGATACCTCTCACTTCACGTAATCAGACGGGTCGGGGTGACATCATGTTGTCACGCCGACCCGTTTTTCTGCGCGCGACGTGCATGACGCGCGGCAAGACTTCGGCGTACAAAACGCGCACATCAACCGCCTTCGACACCCCCCGAACAGCCCCATGAACCCAGCGACTCTCACGCTGCGCACGTTCTACGCAACAGCGTACACCGCGCTGATCGCCGGCGTCCGCCAGTCGACGCTCGATCAGCACGATTTCACCCGCCGCGTCACGAACAGCTTGCCGGGCGCAGGGCGATGCCGTTGAATTCGATGAACGTCGGTTTGTTCATGTACGTCTTCGTCTTGGGAATCAAGCCCAGCAGCGTCGTCAGGTCCGTGTCGTCGACTCGCTTGCTGCCGCCGAGGATCTTGCCGGCGATTTCCCATGCCTTGTCGAAAACCTGCTGCAGGAACGTGTCGCTGGAATCCTCGAAAATAATCGCTTTGTCTGGGAAACCTATTGCCGCGTAACTTGCTTTGGCGAAAACCGCCTGGGCGATATAGGCCATTGCCTCGGACCGGGCCGTGGTCACCTTCAGCGGCGAACCCTTCGAGCCGAACATGTCGAGCATGGCGTGCGTGCATTCGTGAACGATGATCGCCTGATGGTAGATGTCATTACTGGCAGCCTTGATGACCATGAGGTCATGATTGCGAAAATAAGCAGCGTCGGACGGCAAATCGATGATCCCCATCATGCTCATCGCCCAGGCCGCGGTTCCGTTGCGTTCGTAGACGCGGATGTCGTCGAACTGCACGCGCAGCTTGACTTGTTTGAGCGATTCCGGATTGCAGCCGAACTTCAGCCCCGATATGTAGAAATCGACCTTCTTCATCACGTCCTTGTTGAGCGTGTCCAAGACCAGTTGTTTGGCTTTGCCGTCCCTGACATCCGGCTCGGGCAGCGAGCACCACGGTTGTTTCTTTTCGGCTTCTGCCGTGTCGCCGGTTGCCATGGTTGAGACTCCGTTGCTAGGGTTGGAGGAAATTGATTTCGCGAAGTTGATTTCACGATGTTGATTTCACGGTGGGCGGCCGAAACTGGCATGCATCGATCCCGGTCGCTTCGACACGTCGACGAAGCGAAAACTTGTCGGCCGCGCGTTGCCGCCAAGGGAATAAGCGACGTGGCCGCGCCGATTGAGCGCGTTAAGTTTCGCAAACGCAGAAATCGCGTGCCGATGGGCCGTTCGACGTCACCGACCGAGCGTTCGGCGGCTTCGGGAAAAGGCGATATGGCGAGAGGCGAACCGTGGATCTGCCGGACGCGATTCGACAGAGGGATTATCGCGACAGGTAGCGGCCAGTTGCGGAAAAATCGCGCGCTGGACGTAACAATTGCCGCGGAATTGCGCTATCGGCCCCTTTGATCGCTGCTGGCAGACGTTGTCGACGTCGGACTTTGCTTCGCGCCGACGGTATTTACGGCCGGTCGAATTTCTCGCGGCCAGCGGTTCGCGAAATCGATGCACGGGGCGCAAGAAGCACCCCGGCGCGCGACAAAGGGGCAGTTTCGTCGCTGCGGCCGGGGCGGCCCCGAAGGGCGAACGCCAGCATAACGCTTTGCGCAATCGAATAGCAAGCGAATGCGTATTGCGACTGCGATTCGGGAAAAATTTGTGTTAGCGCGAGCTTCCGATGGCGGGGCTGCGCTACGAAACCGCGAGGTTGTCGCCGCCTGCCGACAGTTGCCTGGCGACTACCGCTCACGCGCGAATTACCTTGCGCTCGCGTCGCGCGAGGATTGTGTCGCACGCCGCGACGACGTCCTCGACGGAAATTGCGAGCATGGTCGCGTTGTCGGCCGTTCGCCGCTGGCGGCTTGTGCCATTGAGCACCGCTTTTTGGATTGCAATGTGCTGCGGTCCGTACGGCCCATTGCGGTCGGCCGGCATCGGCCCAAAGAGTCCGACGCACGGGGTCGCAACGGCCGCGGCGAGATGCAATGGGCCGGTGTCGGCTCCGACGAAGAGGCACGCCCGGCGTGTGAGTTCGGCGAGTTCGGCAAGGGATGTCGCGGGGGCCAGGTGAGCGTGTCCGCTGGATAGTGAAACGATTTCTTCGGCCCACCGACGTTCGTCGTCGCCGGCCCAAACGACCACGCTGGGCAGTCCGTGGCGCGCGCCCAAGTGCCGCGCGACCAGCCCCAATCGGTCGGCCGGCCAGCGTTTCGACGGCCAGCCTGCGCCGGGGTTGATCACCGCGAGCGAGCCGACCAGCCGACGCTGGGCGAGAAATCGCTCGACGCTCGTCGCCGCGGCCGCAAAATGGGGTACGTCGAAGCGCACCGTCGGTTTTTCGATTCCCAGCGGCGCGAGCAGTTCGAGATATCGATCGACGACGTGCGGCGACGTTGGCACGACTCGGTCGCGGTTGAACAGTCGGCTGATCTCGCGTCCCATTTCGCCGCCGAAGCCGATCCGCCGTCGGGCACCGCTGAGCCATGCCGCCACGGCGCTTTTTGTCAGCCCTTGCAAATCGATCGATACGTCGAATTGCAGACCCCGGAGTTGCCGCCGCAGATTCCACACGGCCGATGGCGATTTGAGCCAGCGTCGCGGGGCAACGATACGCCGGTCGATCGCCCGATGGCCGGCCAGCAGGTCGCCGGCTCGCCCTTCCGCGAGCCACGCGATGTAGGCCTGGGGAAATCGCTCCCGCAGGGCGCAAGCGACCGGCATGGCGTGGACTACGTCGCCGATGGCGGTGAGCTTGACGATCAGAATCCGCGGGGCGGCAGACATCCGTTCCTCGGCGGTTTGATTTCCATTTGGTTGCGTTCGACCGGTGCCGTATCCCTGCGGCGGTCGGCGGCGGTCCAATCATAGCCATTTATTCGCCGGCGACTGCGCGGAGCTCGTCGGCCAAACGCCGGTAGTCTTCCGCGCCGTTGGAATCCGGCGCATACGTGAAGATCGACTGACCAAAGCTCGGCGCTTCGGCCAGGCGGATGTTGCGACGGACCCGGGTTTGGAAGGTTTGCACGTCGGCCCAGGGAGTGCGGGCGCCGCGGGATTGGGCGAAGAATTCGTCGACGTCGCGGGTGACTTCGGCGGCCAGGCGCGTGCCGGCATCGTACATGCAGTAGACCACGCCGGAGAGTCGCAGGCGGGGATTGATTCGCGTGGCGACGAGCTTGATCGTGTCGAGCAGCTTGCTCATGCCGTGCAAAGCGAGAAAATGCGGCTGCATGGGCAATAGCACTTCGTCGACGGCCGCCAGGGCGTTGAGTGTGAGTACGCCGAGCGACGGCGGGCAGTCGATCAGCACGTAGTCGAACTGTTGTTCGATCGCGGCGAGCCGATCGCGGAGAATCGTTTCCCGGCCCACGACGCCGGCGAGTTCGACCTCGACGGCGGCGAGGTCGATGTGCGAACCGACGATCGATAGGCAATCGCCGGCTTGATGCACCGCGTCGGCCAGCGGCGTTTCGCCGACGAGCACGTCGTAGACCGTGGGCCGCTGGGCGTCGGCGGCAATGCCCAGGTGCAGCGTGGCGTGGGCCTGCGGATCGAGATCGATCAGCAACACCCGCTGGGCACAGTCGGCCAAAGCGGCGGAGAGATTGACGGCGGTCGTCGTTTTACCGACGCCGCCTTTCTGATTGATGATGGCGATCCGTCGCATGGTTTACTTCGCGTGTTTGCTTGGGCGATCCAAGGAGGTTGAAACACGGAGGCACGGAGATACGGAGATACGGAGAAGACGCAGGCATATTCGCCAGTTTTCTTGCTGCCTGGCCCGATACCGGATTCTGTAGGAGGCGAATCCTTTCGCCGAACGCGCTGGTTGGCGGTTCCTTCGGCGAAGGGATTCGCCTTCTACAGTTTTGGATTCGCCCACAGTTCTGGGATAGGCATTTTTTTGATGTCTTCTCCGTGTCTCTGCGCCTCCGTGTTTCAAATGGCCGTGATGTGGGTTTGGCTTGATTCGTGCGTGCAAGTTTGCGTCTCGACCGAATCTTGCACGCCGACGGAGACGATTATAGGACGGCCGGCCCGCGCGGACCTAGGCCAGTTCGGACCGCCTGGCGATGGCTCCGCACCGCTGCACAATTCGCGTTAACCGTTGGGCGGCAAGAACTTGCGCACGTGGTATGATTCCTGAGAACTACGCCGAAACCGGCCAGAGCAGCGTCCGATGAAGCCGATCCCGCTCAAATATGCCCAACGCCGCTTTGAGGCTGCCCGCGATGATGCCGGCGTGCCGCATGTCACGGCCGGGTCGTGGCGCGAGGCTCTTTATGCCTTGGGCTACCTCCACGCCCTCGACCGGCCGACGCAGATTCTGTTCGCCCGCGTGATGGCCAGCGGTCGGGCGGCGGAGCGGATCGCCAACAAGCCGGAGTTGGTCGAAACGGACCGCTTCTTTCGGCGGGCGGGGTTGTATTTGCATCTCGACCGCGAGGTGAGCCAACTGAACGACCGCACATTCGGCGATTTGACCGCTTATTGCGAGGGCGTCAACGACGGACTGAAGCAGTCCGGCCGGTCGCTGCCGATGTGGGCGACGCGATTCCACCCTCAGCCGTGGGATCAACGCTCGGTGCTGCTGCTGGGCAACATGCTCAGCTTCGCCGGGCTGGCCGTCGGGCAGCAGCAGAGCGAGCGGCTGCTGTTGGAGTTGATCCAATCGGGCATCGGCGAGGACAAGCTGCGCGAGCTGTTCGCGCCGCGGCTCGACGGCGTCGACTTCGCATTGCTGCGGCAGATCAAGCTGGCGCATCAGCTATCGGACGAAGCGCTGGAACTGATCGCCGACTTGCCGCGGCTGGTCGGCAGCAACGCCTGGGCGGTCTCGCCGTCGCGAACTGCGACCGGCGGCGCGCTGCTGGCGTCCGATCCGCATTTGGAAGTCAACCGGTTGCCGGCGATCTGGTACGAAGCCGTGCTGCGGTTTGGCGATCGGTACGTCATGGGAGCGACGCTGCCGGGCTGTCCGATCTTCGCCGTCGCCCGGACCGAGCGCGTGGCATGGGGCGTGACGTACATGAAAGCCGACGCAACGGATTATTTCATCGAAGATTGCCGCGCGGGCGGAGCGACCGGCTGGCAGTTTCGCCGCGGCAACGCCTGGCAAGACTTCGCCGTTCGCGACGAACAGATCGAACGCAAAAACGCGGCGGCCGAGAGCGTGCGGATTTTTTACAGCGACGTCGGCACGCTGGAAACCAATCCGGAGTCCGGCGGGCCGGGCTATTATCTGTCGTCGGCGTGGGTCGGACACGGCGAAGGATCGGGCCGCGCGATCGGCATTTGGCTCGATGTGATCGACGCCGCCGATACGTCCGCCGCGATGGACGTCGTACGGGAGTTGAGCGCGCCGTCGCTGTGTTGGATTTTCGCCGACACGCGCGGCAACATCGGCCTGCAAGGGAGCGGCTGGATTCCAAAGCGCGGCGCTGGCGTTTCGGGGCTTACGCCCGTGCCGGCTTGGGACGAACGGAATCACTGGCGCGGCTGGCTGGAAAGTCATAAGCTGCCGCGAGAGTTCAACCCCGCGCAGGGCTACGTGGCCGCGGCGAATGAAGATGTGAATCAGCCGGGCGGACCGCTGATCGTTACGCTGCCGCTGCCGGACTATCGCAAGCGGCGGATCGACGAGCGGCTGGTGGAAATGCCGGCGGCCACGATCGAAGATATGCAGACGCTGCAATACGACGTCACCAGTTTGCAGGCCCGCGATCTGTTGGCGGTGTTCTTGCCGCACTTGTCCGACGGGCTGCTCAAAGATCGGCTTACCGCGTGGGACATGCGTTACGCGCCCGACAGCATCGAGCCGACGTTGTTCGCCGGGCTGTATCGCAACGTGCTGCTGCAAATCTTTGGCCACGAGCAAGGAATCGGCTGGCGGCGGATGTTGTATCTCTGCACGCGGTTCGGCTTTTCGACGATGGTGCTCAGCGCGATCGATCGGCTGCTTCTCAAAGAGCAATCGCTGTGGTGGGCCGGCCGCGACAAAGGCGAGTTGATCCGCCGCGCCGCCGAACGGCTGGAGCGAGAGAAGCAACAACCGTGGTCGAAGACGAATGCGTTTCGCTTCACCAATCGCTTCTTCAATAACCGCGTCGGCCGCGTGCTGGGATTCAACACCGGCGAACTGCCGATGCCGGGCTGTCACGCCACGCCGTTTCAAGGGCATCTGCTGCGCACCGCCACGCGCGAATCGACGTTCGCGCCGTCGTATCACTTCGTCAGCGATCTGTCGACGCAAGAGGCGTGGACAAACCTGCCCGGCGGCCCGGTCGAGAGCCGGTTCTCGCCGTGGTACAAGTCGGATATTCCGCGCTGGCGGAACGGCCAGTACAAACGGCTGGCGGCGGATGTGTAGCGTGTGGCAAGTCGCCGTTGGCCGCGACGAGCGCAATGCTGTCTCCTGTCTCCTGTCTCCTGTCTCCTGAATACCTAGGTGGCCAGGAGACGGAAGATAGGTTGCCAACGTCGAAATCTGATTGAAATTGCAGGGCTTTTCGCAAGCTAAACTTACGCTGTCCGATGGTGCGTTCCGTCGTTGCGTTTGATCGTTTGTTGCCCGTCGCTATTGGCCCTGTACCGCGCGATCTCCCCATGACCGACGCCGCTCCTGCCCTTCGTCAGTTTGTCGTTCGCGCCGGCGAGTTGTACTCGTTGCCGGCCGTGGCGATGAAGGTATTGGAACTGACGGACAGCCCGAAGGTCGACGTGCGGGCGCTGAAGCAGTGCATCGAGAACGATCCGGCGCTCACCATGCGGGTGTTGCGCGTGGTGAACAGCTCGCTGTTCGGTTTGCCGCGGGAAGTCGTCGATTTGAATCAGGCGCTGGCACTGCTGGGCATCAAGCCGCTCAAACTGCTGGTGCTCGGTTTCAGTTTGCCGGACGGGATGTTCGCCGGCGTCGAAGCGACCGTGCTGAGCCGATATTGGCGGCGGGCATTGACGCGGAGCATCGCGGCCCGCGAACTTTGCGACGCGCTGTGGCGGCGCGACGGCGACGAAGCGTTCATCGCCGGGCTGTTGCTCGACGTCGGCGTGTTGGTGCTGGTTCGCGATTTGGGCGAGCCGTATGTGCGGTTTCTCGATCGAGCCTATGCCGAGCGGCGGTCGCTGGCCGAGTTGGAACGCGGATCGCTCGGCTTTACGCATGTGCAGCTTTCCGCCGGATTGCTCGACGGCTGGAGCCTGCCCGAGACGATCGTCCGCGCGGTTCGCGCGAGCGAGAATCTCGATTCGATCGGCCAGCTCGACCAGCGCGAGCAGCGATTGGCGGCGGTCGTGCATCTGGCCGACTTGCTGACGAACGTGTTGGTCGATCGCCGCCGCGAGGCGCTGGTGCAATTGATGGATTACGTCCGCGAGCAACACGGCTGGTCCGGCGCGCAGGTGACGGCGCTGGTCGGCGACCTGGAAGCCAAGGTGACGCAGTTGGCCGACGTGCTTTCGCTGTCGCTGCCGGGCGATGCTTCGTATTGCGAAGTGCTGGCCGGCGCGCAGCGACAGCTTGCGGGCACGGCGGCGGCGGTTGTGCCCGACGTCGTGCGAGCCGATCGCGCGCGCGAGGCGTCGCATGAGGATGGCGAGGCGTTCGACAACCTATACGAACAGACGCTGTCGCTCACCGATGCGATGCAAGAGTTTCTTGCGGATGGATCGCGGCGGAACGGTTCGCGGGCCGCCGCGGCAACCGATGCGGTCAAGCCGACGCGGGCCGATGCCGCGCGAAGCAACGTCCGCCCAACGCTCGGATCGGCGCAGCACACCGTCGTGGCCGCGAGCGCGGCGCTCGAAGGTCGGCTGGCCGCGGCCGTGGCGACGTGCCGGGCCACCCGCGAGCCCCTGTCGCTGTTGATCGTGGCGATCGACCGGCTGGGCGAATTGGCGTTCGCGCTCGGCCCGCAGAACCTACCCAAGGCGGCGGAAGTGACGGCGGCGGTTTGCCGCAAGCTGGATCATTCGCCGGTCGAATGTCTGGCGGTCGGCGACGGAGCGTGGGCGGTGCTGCTCGGCGACTGCGATCGCAATCAAGCGGTCAACCTGGCGTCGGGCATCGCAGCGACGGTCCACCGCATCGGCCAATCCCGCGGCGACGACGCTTGGGCGATGCTCTCGACCAGCATCGGCGTGGCCACGGTCAGCTCACCGCCAAGAAACTTCGCCGGCGGCACGCTGGTGGAAAAAGCCAGCCGCTGTCTCTACGCGGCACAGGCTTCCGGCGGGAACGTGGTGAAGAGTATTGAGATTTATTGAGGGCAGTCATTGGGCTGTGGACGGCCGCTCAATCGCGTTCTCCGGCAACATTGTCCTCAATGCCAATGATGTTCCAACGTGTGCGCCGCTCGGCGAGGAACTGTTCGTAGCGACTTTCGAGAATCGCCGCGCGGGCTGCCGCTACTAAACGTTGATAAAACGTCAAATTATGAATCGAAAGCAGAATCGGCCCCGTCATTTCGCCGGCCATGAATAGATGCCGCAGAAACGCTAGGCTGTGCCGACACGCCGGGCAGGGGCAATCGGCTTCCAGCGGGCGGTCGTCGCGTTCGTGCTTGGCGTTTCTCAGCCGCACCGGGCCGGCGTCGGTGAAGGCTAGCGCGTTGCGGCCGTTGCGAGTGGGCATGACGCAATCGAACATGTCGACGCCGCGGGCGATCGCTTCGACGAGGTCGATCGGGCGGCCGACGCCCATCAGGTACCGCGGCTTTTCGCGGGGCATGGCCGGCGTGGTGAAGTCGAGCACGCGATACATCTCGGCCGGCGTTTCGCCGACGCTCAAGCCGCCGATCGCATAGCCGGGGAAGTCGAGCGCGGCGAGTTGCTCGGCGCACCAGATGCGCTGCCGCTCGTCGAGACCGCCTTGGACGATGGCGAACTGGGCCTGATCGCTGCGCCGTGCGGCCGCCTTGCAACGCGCCGCCCAACGGACGCTCCGCTGCATGGCGTCCTGCACTTGCTCGGCATCGGCGGGCAGCGCGAGCACGTGGTCGAGGACCATCGCGATGTCGCTGCCAAGTTGTTCCTGGATGCGGACCGCCTTTTCCGGCGAGAGTTCGAACAGCCGGCCGTCGATGTGCGAGCGAAAGACGGCTTTTTCTTCGCTGATCTTGGCGTTGGCCGCGAGGCTGAAGATTTGAAAGCCGCCGCTATCGGTGAGCATCGGCCCGGTCCAGCCGGTGAAGGCGTGCAGGCCGCCGAGCGACTCGACGACGTCGGCCGATGGGCGGAGGGCGAGGTGGTAGGTGTTGCCGAGGATCATCTGCGCACCGGTGGCGCGAAGCTGATCGATGGTCACGCCCTTGACCGTGCCTTGCGTGCCGACCGGCATGAAGGCGGGCGTTTCGACCGGGCCGTGCGGCGTGGAGAGCACGCCAGCGCGAGCACCGGTGGCAGCGTCGACGTACTGTAGCGTGAAGTCGAACATCGCGCCGCGAAGGATCAGTCGCCGCGGAGCTTCATGGCGTGGGCGGTGAGCTTTTCGCGGACTTCGTTGAGGCTCGTGACGCCGAAGTTCTTGCATTCGAGCAGGTCGTCGCCGGTGCGGCGGAGCAGTTCGCCGATCGTGGCGATGCCCAGACGGACCATGCACTTGCGGGCGCGGACCGACAGGTTCAAGTCGGCGATCGGACGCTCGAGCGAGGCGATCTCGTCGGGCGACATCGACGTGTCTTCGTAGGTCGGTTCGACCGGGCGGGCTTCGTGGGCGAATTGGCCGAGATCGAGTCCCTTGGAACCGAGCATTTCGCGAATCTCGACGAGCGACGTCTCGCCGAAGTTCTTGCTGCCCAACAGTTGCAGTTCGGTAACGCGGGTCAGGTCGCCGAGGGTGTTGATGCCCATCTTTTGCAGGCAGTTGCGGCTGCGAACCGACAGCTCGAAGTCGGTGACCGGAATGCTGAGCACCTGCGACAGGCGGTCTTGCCGCTTTTGGGCCTCTTCGTCGAAGAACATGTCGCGCGAGGCGCGGGCGTCCTTGAGGTACAGCTTCGCGCGGGCGTGATTGGGATAGGCGTCGAGAATCCGCTCGTAGCACTGCTGGGCGCGGTCGAATTTTTCCTGGTCTTCGTAGAGCACGCCAAGATTGAGCAGCGCGCCGACGTTGGCCGGGAAGCGGTTGACGGCCCGCTCGTAAAGCTGTTGGGCCTGGGCGTCGTTGCCGCGGCGGTCGTTTTCGGTGGCCAGGCCGAACAGCGCGCCGGCGTGCGTGGGGTCGATTTCCACTGCCCGTTCGTAGAGGGCGGCGACTTCGGTCGGGTTTCCGCCGATGGCCGAGACCGTGGCGCCGCGCTGGTAAAGGTATTCGGCGGTTTGCTCGACGGCGCCGCTGAGCGCGTCGAGCGTGGCCAGCGCCGCGGCGTGCTCGCCGCTGTAGCGTTGGGCCTCGGACTTGGCCAGGGCGCATTGATCGGCGTTGTAGCCGGCGGTTTGGGCGGCGGCGTAGCTCTCGATGGCGTCCTTGTATTTTTGGCGGGCGAACAGGGCCTTGCCCTGGTAGAATCGGGCGAGCGCGCCGCCGTCGCCGTTCTTGAAGGCCGTCGCCGCTCCCTCGTAGCGGCCGAGGACGTAGTAGCAGACGCCGAGCCGAACCGACATCGCGGGGCTGCGGTCTTCGATGCGTTCGAGTTCCTGGACGGCGTCGCGAAGGATCGCGTACCGCGAGAAATCTTGCGAGATCGCGTCTTGGAGGTGGATCACGTCGGCCGGACCGAACGTGCTGCTCGACAAGACGAACTGCTTGACGTCAAAATCAACCGCTTGCATGGGTACATCACTCCACAGGACGCGGGCGGAAATCACAGACAATACGATAAGTGCAACGCCGTCGGGCGCACCAACACACCGGCGGACCAGCGACGTGGTCGACGCCAACAGAAGGCAACAAGCCGCAGCAGGTCAACACACGGATAGGGTCGACGGCAGGTAAGCAAAAGACGACGCGCACTAAGAGGTGATGGAGTATAGAGCGGCAAGTTTTGGGCGTCAATGGCTGGTCCGCTGGTGGGGGAATTCGGGTGTGAGCGTCTCGATTGTGGGTGGAAAATCGGGTCTATTGACGGTAGTGGG
>JBBDYI010000373.1:0-11247 GCA_040901705.1 Pirellulales bacterium
ATCACTCATCACTCATCACTCATCACTCATCACTCATCACTCATCACTCATCACTTGAACAAAACGCTCTACCATGCCGAAGCTGTCTTCCGCCGAACCGATCATCAGCGTCTCTGGCCTGCGCGGCATCGTCGGCGAAAGTTTGACGCCGGAGATTGCCGTGCGCTATGCCGCGGCGTTCGTCGCCGATTTGGCCGCAGGACCGATCGTACTGGCTCGCGATGGTCGCTCGACGGGGCCGATGATTGCCGACGCGGTCCGTGCTGCTTTGTTGGCCTCCGGCCGCGACGTGCTGGACGCAGGCGTGGCCGCCACGCCGACGGTTGGTGTACTGGTCCGCGAGCATCATGCGGCCGGCGGGATCCAGGTTTCCGCCAGCCATAATCCCGCGCCGTATAACGGCCTCAAGCTGTTCGGCGGCGATGGGCGGGTGATTCCAGCCGCGGCGGGCGAGAAGGTGATCGCCCGATATCGCAGCGGCGATGCCGCATGGGCCGCGCATGACGCCATCGGCCGCGCGGTGCTGCTCGCCGACACGACTTCGCGGCATCGCGATCTGGTGCTGGCCATCGTCGACGTGGAGCGGATTCGCCGCCGTGGCTTCAAGGTGCTCGTCGACGCGAATCACGGATCGGGCAGCGTACTCGGCCGCGTGTTGCTCGATGCGTTTGGCTGCGAAACGATCTGGTTGGGTGAGACGCCCGACGGCCAGTTCGACCATCTGCCGGAGCCGACCGCCGAAAACCTCGCCGGCGTCGCCGCAGCGGTCCGCCGGCAGCAAGTCGATATCGGCTTCTGCCAAGACCCGGACGCCGACCGGCTGGCGATCATCGACAAGCAGGGCCGGTACATCGGCGAGGAATACACGCTGGCGCTGTGCGTCGCGCACGTGTTGGCGATGGCCGACGGTCGCGACGGCCGGCCGGCGCTCGGTCCGGTGGTGACGAACTGTTCGACGAGCCGCATGTCGCAAGACCTGGCCGAAAAGTACGGCGTGGCGTTCTTCCGTTCGCCGGTCGGCGAGGCGAACGTGACCGACGTGATGCGCCGCGAACGGGCCTTGATTGGCGGCGAGGGAAGCGGTGGCGCGATCGACCCCCGCGTCGGCTACGTCCGCGACAGCTTCGTCGGCATGGCGCTCGTGCTCGACATGATGGCCCAGCGGGGGCAACCGGTTAGCGCCTTGGCCGACGAATTGCCGCGGTACGCTATCGAAAAGGACAAGGTAACGGGGGCTGGGGGCTGGGGGTCGGGGGCTGGGGCCGAGGCGCTCAAACGGATATTCCCCGACGCAGCGGTCGACGCGAGCGATGGATTGCGGCTCGATTGGCCCGACCGGTGGTTGCTCGTTCGCGCCAGCAACACGGAGCCGATCGTGCGGATCGTCGCCGAAGCGCCGCACGCAGACGCCGCGCGGCGGCTTTGCCGCGACGCCGCCAGCGCGTTGAATTCGACGGCGGCGCGAGCATCGCACTGACGCACTCGCCGGTCGGTTTGCAAACGCCGCACCGACAGGAAATAATGAATCGACGCCCACCTTCCGGCTCGCCAAGCCGCGCGCCACCGGCCGAAAAAGCCGCCCACCTTTGTTCAACCAGCCTCGCCTTCTACTTGAACGAGTTACGCCGATGTCCCGCCGCCGACCGATTGCGCTAATCGTATGCGCCTGGCTTGCCATGTTTTGTCCCGCCGCCGCCGTTCCGCCCGCGCAGACCGAAACGGCGGCCGAAACGACGCAAGAATATCGCCCAAACATCGCAGCCGCTTCCGACGAAGGCCAGCGGGCGATCAAGTCGTTCCTGCCGGCGCGGGGTCTGAAAGTCGAACTGTACGCCGCCGAACCGCACGTGGCCAACGTCGTGGCGTTCACCTTCGACGAGCGCGGCCGCATGTATACGGCCGAAACGTTTCGGCAGAACCAAAACACCGGAGCGGAAGACAATCGCAGCCATCCCGAGTGGCTGGACGACGATCTAGCCGCGCAATCGATCGAGGACCGTTTGGCTTATCTGAAAAAACATCGCCCCGACCTGTCGAGCTACACCCGCGAACAGGACCGGATTCGGTTGGTCGAAGACACCGACGGCGACGGCCGGGCCGATCGGGCCACGGTTTTCGCCGATGGATTCAACGACGTGCTCGATGGCACCGGCGCGGGCGTGCTGGTGCGCGGGCAGGACGTGTTCTACACGTGCATTCCGCATCTGTGGCGGTTGCGCGACACCGACGGCGATGGCCGGGCCGATGAGCGCACCGCGCTGCATCGCGGCTACGGCGTCCGCTACGCCTTTCGCGGCCACGACATGCACGGCCTGATCGTCGGTCCGGACGGCAAGCTGTACTACTCGATCGGCGACCGCGGCTTCAACGTGGAAACGCCCATCGGACGTCTCGCGCAGCCGGATCGGGGCGCGGTGTTCCGGTGCAATCTCGACGGCTCGGAGTTGGAAGTCGTCCACCTCGGTCTGCGCAATCCGCAGGAGCTTGCCTTCGACGAATTCGGCAACCTGTTCACCGGCGACAACAATTCCGATTCCGGCGATCGGGCCCGCTGGGTGCAGATCGTAGATGGCGGCGACAGCGGCTGGCGGATGTACTTTCAGTATCTCGGCGACCGCGGCCCCTGGAACCGCGAGAAGCTGTGGTATCCGCAACACGAAGGCCAAGCGGCCTACATCGTGCCGCCGATCATCAACATCACCGACGGCCCGGCGGGCGTGGCGTATTACCCCGGCACGGGCCTTTCGGACGAGTACCGCGGCCGGTTCCTGCTGTGCGATTTCCGCGGATCGAGCGGCCAAAGCGGCGTTCACTCGTTCCGGCTCAAGCCGAAAGGCGCGAGCTTCGAGCTAATCGATCACGAGCGGTTCCTGTGGTCGATTCTGGCGACCGACGTGGCGTTCGGACCCGACTGCGGCGTGTATGTGTCGGATTGGGTCGAAGGTTGGGTCGGTCCGGGTAAGGGACGCGTGTATCGCGTGGTCGATCCCGAGCGATACGCGTCCGACGAAGCCAGGCAGGTTCGCCAACTGCTCGCGGAAGGATTCGCCCGGCGTCCGACGGAGGAACTGGTCGCACTGCTCTCGCACGGCGACATGCGCGTTCGTCAAGAATCGCAGTTCGCGCTGGCCGATCGCGGGGCCGTCGAGCCTTTCGTTAACATTGCAACGTCGAGCAAGCACCCGGTCGCGAGGTTGCACGCCATCTGGGGTCTCGGTCAAATCAGCCGGCAGAGGGCGACCGATTCGCGGCCGAAGCCGCTAGGCGTGCTTGATACAATCCTGCGACTGGCCGCTGATGCGGACGCCGAGGTCCGCGCGCAGGTCGCCCACGTGCTTTCGTATCGGCCTTATCCGCCGGCGGTCCAACCGCTCGTGGCGATGCTTGCGGACGAAAGTCCGCGCGTGCGGATGTTCGCCGCGCTCGCGCTCGGCCGGCAGGAGCACCGCGCCGTCGACGCCATCTTCGAGATGCTCGACCGCAACGACGATGCCGATCCCTACGTGCGTCACGCCGCGGTTGTCGCGCTCTCGGCCGTGCGCGGCGACGAGGTCGCGAGCCGAGCGAAAACCTTCACGGCGACGCAAACCAATCCGGCCGTGCGGATGGGCGTCGTTCTGGCACTGCGTCGCCAGCGCTCGCCGGTGGTCACACAGTTTCTCGCCGATCCGTTGCCGCGGATCGCCGACGAAGCGGCCCGCGCAATTCACGACGATGCCGGTATCGACGAAGCCTGGCCAGCGCTGGCCGAAGCGCTCGACCGGCTAGCGCTGAGCGATCCGACGACCCGGCGGGCGCTCAACGCCAACTATCGCCTCGGCGGCGAAGAGAACGCCCGCCGCGTGGCCGCCTATGCCGCGCGTAGCGATGCGCCGGAACATCTCCGCGTCGAGGCCCTGCAAATGCTCGCCAATTGGGAAAAACCATCGCCCAAGGACCGCGTGACGGGCATGTGGCGGCCGCTGAAACCTCGCTCGGCCGAGGTCGCAGTCGCCGCGTTGCGCCCCGTGCTCGGATCGGTGATCGGCGCGAAAGGAAACGTCGGCCGCGAAGCCGCCCGCGCGGCGACCGCGCTTGGCATTCGCGAAATCGGTTCCGCGCTCGTGGCGATCTTCGACGACCCGCGGCAAGCCGTCGCCGCACGGGCCGAAGCGCTGGCCGCGTTGGCTCAGCTTCGCGACCCGCACACCGACGATGCGACGCAGCGCGGACTGGATAGCGACAGTCCGGTATTGCGGGCCGCCGCGCTCGGCGTGCTTGCCGCGACTCGGCCCGATGCGGCGCCGCCTAAACTTAGCGCCGCGATGGAGCAAGGATCGATCGCGGAACGGCAAGCCGCAGTCTCTGCCGCGGCGTCGTTGAAAACTGTGCAAGCCGACAACTTGATCGCCACCGCGCTCGATCGGCTGATCGCCGGCTCGGCCCCACCGGAAACGCACCTCGACATTCTCGAAGCCGCCCAGCGCCGCGCGACCGAACCGCTGCGGGCGAAACTGGCGGAGTTCGAGAGCCAACGCGACACAGGCGAAATCGCCGCTGGCTACGTCGAATCGATGTACGGCGGCGACGCCGAGCGGGGCCGCCGGCTGTTCTTCGAGGGATCGAGTACGAGTTGCGTCCGCTGTCATCGCTCCGGCGGCGTCGGCGGTCTCGTCGGTCCCGATCTGACCGCGGTGGCCAAAGACGTCAAGCACGATCGCCGCTATCTGCTCGAATCGATCGTCGCGCCGAACAAGGCCATCGCCGAAGGCTTTCAAACGACGAATCTTGCCCTGGCCGACGGGCAAGTGACCGCCGGCATCGTCAAGAGCGAGGCGGGCGGCGTCATCACACTCATCACGCCCGAAGGCAAGCTGCTCACGATCGACGCAGACGAAGTGGATCAGCGCCGCAACGGTCCATCGGCCATGCCCGACGACCTGATCAAACATCTATCGAAGTCCCAGTTGCGCGATCTGGTCGAGTACCTGTCGACGCTGAAGTAGCATCGGTCGGCGGGCGATCGGTTTGGCGCGGTCGAATCGATTGCGCACGCGGCGGCCCGAAAACTATTTGTTCGTAACTATTTGTCGGCAACTACTTCTCGGCGAACGTCCCCGCGGTAACGATCACGAGTTTCTTCGGATCGACGTGCCGCTTGATCGCCTGGTTGACGTCGTCGAGCGTGAGCGTCGCGATTTTCACCGGGTATTCGTCGATCCACGACGGGTTGAGTCCGCGCTCGACCGCGTCGAGAATCGCGCCGGCCATGCCGGAACTGGTGGCTAACCGCACCTGATGTTCGCCGGCCAGCGCGCTCTTGCGATATTCGAGTTCGTCGGCGGTGATTCCGTCACGGTGCCAAAGGTCCAGTTCCCGATTCGTCGACGCCAAGCCCTGTTGCAACAGCGACGGCGCGAATGTCGCCCGCACGCTCCAAGTCCGGTCCGTCGTGCCGCCGCCGGAGAGCACCGCGCCGATGCCGTAGGTCAGGCCCTCGGTGTCGCGGATCTTGCCGATCAGCCGGCTGGTGAAGCCGTCGCCGAGCACGGACGTGGCCACGAACAGCGGCAAGTGATCGGCGTCGGTGTAACGCAGTCCGCTCGGCAGCCCCATCGCCACGCTTACGCTTCGCTTGCCGGGGATGTTGACGGCGATGGTCTCCGGTTTTTCGGGCGGCTTGGCGGCGGCAACTTCCGGCATGGCCTGGCCACCTTTCCAGCCGGCAAACGCCTTCTCGATCTCCGCGTCGATCGTCGCGGCGTTGATGTCGCCGACCACGACCAGCCGGGCCTCGGCGGGGCCGAACCACTTGGCGTGAAACGCTTTCACGTCGTCGAGCTTGGCCGCCTTGAGGGCCGCGATGATTTCGTCGGGCAAGGGGCGATGCTGCGGATGGCCCTGCGGATACGCGGCATGGGCGAATGCCAGCGCGGCCATCGCGTCGGTGCTTTCGCGCAACTGTTCGGCGGCGGCCAACTTTTGCGTGCGGAGCTTTTCGAATTCGTCTTCGGGAAACGTCGGCTCGCGAAGTTGTTCGGCCAACAGCGACATGACCAGCGGCACGTCCTTCTTCAGGCATCGGGCGGAAAACCGCACCGTCGTGGCGTCGCTCGAAAACGACATGCGAGCGCCGACCTGATCGAGCATCGTCGCGATCGTGTTGGCGTTGTGTTTGGCGGTGCCCCGTTCGAGCATGTCGGCCGCCAGCGACGCGAGGACCGGATGGTCTGGCTCGAAGGCTGGAAACGAACCGACGAGCGTGACGACGTTCTTCGCGCCGGTGGGGCAGACCAGCACGTCCAAGCCGCCGACGCGCTTACGGGCGACGCGCGGCGCGATCTTGCAGGCGGATTCTTCTTCTAATTGCGGAGCGTCGCCGTTGTCGAGCGAAACAAATTCGCGGCCAACTGGGAGTGGCTCGACATCGGTGAAAAGACCACGCGTTCCCGTCTCCTGTCTCCTGTCTCCTTTATCTGCCACTGCTGCCGCCCCACGGCTCGCTCGGCGAAGGGATTCGCCTCCTACAGCACTCGTCGCATCGCCCGACGGCTGCTCATCGTTCTGCGGAAAGTGCGGAATGAACCAGCCCGTCGTCCGCTGATCCTCGCGGAAGTATTTCTTCGCCACGCGCTGCACGTCGGCTGCCGTCACCTTGGCGATCGCTTCGTCGAGCGAGTAGTACATCGACCAGTCGCCGGTCGCGATGCACTCATTGATCGCCGCGGCGATGGCGAACGAGCCGTCGCGGGAAAACGCCGTGCTGGCTGTGTTTTTGGCGATCGCCGTGGCGACTTCCTCGTCCGTGACGCCCTTGTCTTTGACTTTTTCCAACTCTTCGATCAGCTTCGCCTCGACGTCGGCGTGCTTCGTGCCCGGCGTCAGTTCGGCGGTCGTCATATGCAGCGTTGGGTCGCGGCTGAACATCGGCGACGCGGACACGTCGGTCGTCAAGCTCTTGTCGGTCAGCGCCTGATACATGCGGCTGTTGCGGCCGTCGCTCAGGATCAGGCTCAACACCTCGAGCGCCGGAAAATCGGCGTGCATCCCCGGCGGAATCTTGTGGGCCAGCATCACCACGCCCAGTTCGCCGGGCCGTTTGACCGTCACGCGGCGCTCGCCCGTCTGCGGCGGTTCTTCCGTATAGACCTGCGGAATCGCATGCGGAGCCTTCCCGATCGTTCCGTAGTGTCGCTTGACGAGTTCCAGCGCCGCCGCTGGTTCGAAATCGCCGATGATCGTCACGGTCGCGTTGTCGGGCCAATAAAACGTGTCGTAAAACTCGCGGAGTTTTTCGATCGACACTTTTTCGATATCGCTGCGCCAGCCGATCGTGTTGTGGTGATACGGATGGGCCATGTAGGCCGCTGCCCAGACTTCTTTCTCAAGCGCCTGGGACGGCGAATTCTCGCCGCGCTCGAATTCGTTGCGAACGACGGTCATCTCCGGGCGGCGGTCGTCCTCGCGAAGCCGTAGGTTCCGCAGCCGATCCGCTTCCAGTCCGACAACCAGCGGCAAATACTTCGGCGGCACGGTCTCGAAGTAGTTCGTGCGGTCGAGCCACGTCGTGGCGTTGGTGATCGCGCCGGTCCGTTCGAGCAGTTGATCGAAACCGTTGCCGTTGTCCTTGTTGTGGCGATACGTGCCCTTGAACATCAGGTGTTCGAGCAGGTGCGTGGCGCCGGTGGTGCCGTACGATTCGTTTCGCGATCCGACGCGGTACGTCACCATGAACGTCACGGCCGGCGCCGAGTGGTCGCTGAGCAACAGGATCGACAAGCCGTTCGAGTCGAGCTTGTACTCGGTGATGTCCTCGACGGTGCGAACGAGCGTCACACCGTCGGGAATGTCCGCGGCCGAGGCGGCAAGGCTGGACATGCAGATGGCCAAAGTGGAACAAGCCGCAAGAAAAAAGCCGGTCGTGCGTCGTGTCATTTCGTCCTCGTAGCGTTGGGAAATCGGCGTCGCGCACAATCCGTCGTGCGCAACCCCGCAGTATTCGCTTCGTTGTCGGCGAAAGGATTCGCGCCGTTGTGGCCGGTCTCACGACCCGCGCCACCTGTTCTAGGGCAGTCCCTAAGATTCTACGCAGTCCGCGCGATTGTGCCATCGGCTGACCGGCAAAGGTTCGACGCGCACCCGGCGGAAGCGACGTCACCGCCCAAGACAAATCATCCGGAAAATACTCCAAATCGTTCGGGAACGCGGTGGCGACAGAGCGCCGTATTGTCAGGGCGATTTCTTTACTCGCGGGCCATCGGGCTTGGTCGCGCGGTTCGATTTTTCAGCTCCGCTGTTAGACTGGCGAGTTGTCGTCTTGCGAGTTGGCTTGCCCGCGCGAGGCTTGCCCAAGTGCGGCTTGTTTGGCCCGCGCGACGAGCCGCCCGCTTTTGCCGACGGAGCGTTTTCCGCCTGTCCGGTGACTTCGAAGAGAAACCGGCTGGGGGTCGAGTCGCGAGGTTTTCCCCATTTCATTCGGGTGAGCGCCATGCTGAACGTGAGCCGTTGTTGCGCCCTCGTGATGCCCACGTAACACAGCCGGCGTTCTTCGTCGATCGCGTCGTCGCGGCCGTCGTTTTCTAGCGCGACGCTGCGGTGATGCGGCAGCAGGCCTTCTTCCATGCCGACGAGATAGACTTCGGGAAATTCGAGTCCCTTGGCGCTGTGCAGCGTCATCAGCGCGATCGCGTTGCGAGCCAGTTGCGATTCCTTGTCGTCCTCGTCTTCGCGCTCAGCCAGCAGCAGATCGTCGAGAAATCCTTGCAGCGTCGGCTGCTGCTTCTTGGATCGCTGTTCGTACGACGCCAGCGAGTTGATCACTTCCTCGACCGAATTCCAACGCGTCGTGCGGTCTTCCTCGGTTGGGTACTGACGGTCGATCTCTTCGCGATACTTCACAGCCGCGATCAGCGACGTGGCGATCGCGGTGAGCGATTCGCCGCCTCGCCGCGATTCCTTGCTGGCGTCGAGCCGTTGCCGATGTTCGTCGATGACCGCACGAAGCCTGGCGATACCATCGAGAGCCGCGGCCGTGATCCGCGGCAAGCTCGCCGCGGCGTGCAGCGCGTCCCACAGCCGTTTGCCATCGGCCACGGCCCGCTCCATCAACGCGGCGACGGTCGATTGGCCGATGCCGCGCGGGGGCGTATTGATGATCCGCAGCGTGGCGACTTCATCGCCGGGCGTGGCCAGCAACTTCAAGTACGCCAGCACGTCGCGAACTTCCTTTCGATCGTAGAACGACATGCCGCCGATGAGAATGTACGGCAGCTTGGCCTTGCGCAGCGCCGCCTCGAACGGCCGCGGCTGTTCGTTGGTGCGAAACAGAATGGCGATGTCGCGTGGCTCGACCGTCGGATCGGACAGCCGCACCTTGATCGATTCAATTGTCTGCTCGGCCTCGGCCGTTTCGTCGGGGAATTGCAGAATCTGTGGGCGCACCCCGCCCGGCCGCGCTGGCCGCAGCACTTTGTCGTGCCGCAGCTTGTTCAGCGCGATAATCCGATTGGCCAGTTCGAGAATCGCCGCCGTCGAACGGTAGTTCTCTTCCAGCCGCACGACTTTGGCTTCCGGCCAGTCGCGGGCAAAGTGCAAGATGTGCTGCACCTCCGCCCCGCGCCAGCCGTAGATCGACTGATCGTCGTCGCCCACCACGCAAAGGTTGCGATGGCCCGCGGAGAGCGATTTGACGATCGCGTACTGGCTGGCGTTGGTATCCTGATACTCGTCAATGAGCAGATGATCGAAGCGGGCGGCTTCGTCGCGGCGGACCTCGCCGAATTGAGCGAAAAGGTCTTCGGTGAGCAGCAACAAATCGTCGAAATCGACCGCGCCGGCGGTCTTCAGCGCGTTCTGATAGCGGCGATAGGCCGACGCCGCGAGGTGTTCCTTGTCCGTGCCGGCATGAGACACCGCGACGCCCGGCCGAATCGACGCCGTCTTCCACCGCGATATGAACCCCAGCAAATCGCCCGGCCGCATCACTTCCCCGCCCACGCGCATTTCGCGCAGCGCATTGCGGGCAAGGCTCTCCTGATCGCCGCGGTCGTAGATGGCGAACGCTTCGGGATAGCCCAGCCGACGAATGTGGCGGCGCAGAATCCGCACGCACAGCGAATGGAACGTCGATATCTCGGGAACTTCGTCGCGCTTCTTGCCGAGTAGCTTCGCCGCCCGTTCTTTCATTTCGGCGGCGGCCTTTTTCGTAAATGTGACGGCAAGAATCCGCTCGGCCGGCGTGCGGTGGCGAATCAAGTTGGCGATGCGATAGGTAACGACGCGCGTCTTGCCGGTCCCCGCGCCGGCAAGCACGAGCAGCGGGCCGCGAAGCGTTTCGACGGCGTCGCGCTGAGCAGGGTTGAGGTCGGTGAACATGGCGGCGACGGTGCGACTCCGATTCGTACTTCACGCGCCGACAGCGCAGGTCATTGCGCGTCTCGCCAGGCGTCGGCTGCAGCCAGCAACCGTGCCAGCGGCAGTTCGAAGCCCGGCAGAATCTTGGAGCGATACACGTCGCCCTCGCCGACAACCGTCTCGTTCTTGGCATCGACCGGCGGACGATAGACGGTCATCTTTCGATCGAAGCGATCGATCACCCAATACTCTCGCACGCCCAACGCGAGGTATTCTTGCCGCTTCTCGATATAGTCCCGCCGCCAGTCGCGGCGGCCAGCCGACACGAACTCGACGACGATCGTCGGCACGTCGACAGCGGGATCGGGCATGCGTCCCAGCCCGGCCCAAATCACACGGTCGGCGCGGCGGCGGCTGTCCACGAGGCGGACGTAGCGTTCCGGGAGCGTTGCGTTCAGCGCCGCACCTTGAGGGTGCTGGTCACGGTACAAGCGGAGCAGAAACCCAAGTTCTTCGTTCGGACCGGCCTCGCCTTCACTGGGAATCGAATGCACGACTAGAACTCCATGCACCAGTTCGTAGCGAAATTGATCGTCGTAATCTTCGATCGCGTCAAATTCGTCCGGCGATAGCGAAATGCCCGCCGACGACAGACCGATGCGATGAACCGGCGGTGGAGAAATCGTGCTCATCGTTGGCAAGCCCGTCGAGAACGGTCGGAGTCCAGCAACCTATTTCATTTTACTACGTGCCGCCGCGATGACCAATGCGAACCGACGTGGTCGAGACAGCCCCAAGCTCGCCACATCACGCAACTATTTGGACGCCCGCTTTTACATACTCTCGGAATCTTCGTTCCGTGTGCCTTTGGCGTCGGTAATCGCGAACTTCGCCGGTCCCCACATCGACACTGCG